>WGCT01000296.1 GCA_015493625.1 Draconibacterium sp.
ATTAATAACCGCATTTTCGTGCTCGAACACGCCAAAGCGCTCGCGAAAACCGGTGAGTACAATTGTGGTTCAACCCAATAAAAAAAGTTATGTTTTTGGCGAAAAAGTAACGGTAAACGTAAAAACGAAAGTTAAAAACGGTGCGATAAAATCGATTAAACTTTTCTATAAAAACCAACTTTTAAAAGAGAGTACAAAGCTCAGTTTTTCTGTTGAAGGTATTGAATTAAATACTCTTGGCAGCAGCAATTTTAGGGTTGAAACGGTTAAAACCGACGGGCTCAAAAATAGTAGATTACGAACGGTAAAAACAATCTCGGATATTGAAAGCAAAATTTATACTTACAGCGTAATAAAAAACTTCCCACACCAAAAAGATTATTATACACAGGGACTGGAATTTTATAACGGTTATTTATACGAAGGAACGGGCGAATATGGAAAATCGCGCCTCGAAAAAACCATTTTAAAAAGTGGAAAACCTTTGCAAACCTATCATCTCGATAAAAAATATTTTGGCGAAGGAATTACCATTTTCAACAATAAAATTTACCAACTTACCTGGAAATCGAGAAAAGGATTTATATATAATTTGTCTGACTTTGCATTGATTGACAGTTTTCAGATTGTACCGAAAGAGGGTTGGGGCCTTACAAACGATGGCACAAACCTGATTATGAGCGACGGCACAAACAAGTTAACCTGGCTAAATCCCAACGATTTGTCGGTTGTTAAAACGGTTCAGGTGGCTAACAATAAAGTTGTTATTAATTATATTAACGAACTGGAATATATTAACGGTGTAATTTATGCCAACATTTATACCACCGAAATTATTGTTATAATAGACCCCGAAACAGGTAAAGTTTTAGGCGAAATTAATATGAAAGGCATAATTGATATGTATAAAAACAGAACCGACAAAATTGATTATATGAACGGAATTGCCTACGACAAAAAAACCGACCGCTTGTTTGTTACCGGGAAATTGTGGCCCCGGTTGTTTGAAATTAAGGTTGTTGAGAAGAAGTAGAAAATTGTTCAGGGTTCCGTTTTCGCTTAAAAGTTGTTTTTTGAAGTTGTTTAAAGTCAAATCAAAAACCTGCAAGCAACATCTTGATTTAACATATAAATTTGAGTAACCCAATACTGAAAACAGGGGAGAAACTTATTCGTTTATCCCCTGTTTTTCAACTATTTGTCTATTTCTGAATATGTACATCCATTTGCGGAAATGGAATATTCAATCCCTCTTTATCGAATGCTTTATAAACATTTTCGATAAGGTCGAAATGAATTCCCCAATAATCTGCTGCTTCAGCCCAAACTCGAACCACTAAATTCACCGAGCTGTCGGCAAGTTCGGTAACTGCAATAAACGGTGCGGGGTCTTTTAATATTCGCGAATCGGCTTCAATGATTTTCATTAAAACTTGTTTGGCTTTATCAACATCGTCGCCATATCCAATACCGAAAACAAAATCGACACGCCGCTGTTTCTCGGTCGAGAAGTTTACCATCGAACCGGTTGACAAGCCGCCATTTGGGATAATAATCGTTTTATTATCAGGCGTTTTCAAAATTGTATTAAATAGTTGTATTTCGCTAACTGTACCCATATAACCCTGAGCTTCCAGAAAGTCTCCGGTTTTAAAGGGTTTAAAAAGCAAAATCATAACTCCACCTGCAAAGTTTTGCAATGTTCCCGAAAGTGCCATACCAATAGCAAAACCAACCGAACCAAGAATTGCAATAAAGGAGGTCATTTCAACTCCCAACATTCCAATTACACTTATCCAGAGCATTAGTTTGAGTAGAATGCGAATCATACTGTTTAGGAAATTACGGAGCGATGGATCCATCTCCTTCTTTTCAAACCGTTTTCTAATTCCCTTTGTAAGAATAGAGATAATCCACATACCAACAATAAGCGTAATAATTGCACCTATTAACCGCGGGCCATAATTCATAATAATACCATGAATTGTTTCAGAAATACTTTGTACTGTTTCCATAATTATTTGATTTTTATTTTAAGTTAAAACAATCGTTTTGAATGTTTTGTTCAAAAAAAACCTATTTTCAGAAGTCATTTTTCTGTGCATAAATGTAAAACTAATTAGGGGGTCTGTAAAAAACAGCTAAACACGTAATAGACTGCAAGTTGTACTCTTGAGCACTTTTAAACGTGCAAGCTTTTTATCTTGTTATATTAATAATGGTTCGGTACAATTTTATAAATATCTCATAAACAGAGAATTACAAGGCATAAAGTAATTGCTGTAATTTGCTGCTTATCAGACCCTTGCGACTTTGCGGCTTTGCGGCTTTGCGAGAAACAAAAACTTAACAAAGTATTGATTAAAAATGCTTGTATTTATTCATTTTATGTTTCGGATATTTTAAAAGCTCATTACAACACGGTTTTTAAATTCAAGCAAATTCATAAAATGGAACAACTGTAATAACCTTTCCGTTTCGCTCAAACCGGTCCGTCTGTTTCATTGTAACAAGTGTGCCTTCGGTCATTTCGAAGAATTCCATTGCCTCATAAAGGCCGTCTAATTCAGTTGCTAAATTATCTTGTTTTAGCTCTTCGCACACCTGAATAACCTGTTCAACACGATTTCTGTTCATCACAACAAAGTCGCAGTTTAATTTTTCTGAATAATAATACAGTTCAGGCACTCTTTTTCGAAGATGTAAAAAAACCATATTTTCGAGCAAACGGTCAGTAGAGTTGGTAAACTGTCCGGAGTTTGTTAATACCATGCCGGTATCTATTGCATAAACTTTTCGTGGATTAATGCTCTGTTTACGAACAGAATAACTAAACCTGGGCACAAAAAAGAAAAGGTATCCCGCTTCGAATACCGATAAATAGTCGATTACCGTACTTGTAGTTTTAATTCCCAACAGCTGTTTTAATTGATTTCCGGTTATTAAGGACCCAATATTTGAAAGCAAATGAATGGCCAGCCGTTTTAATGCACGCAAATCGCGTATCTTATTGCGTACTGCAATTTCTCGAATCAGTAAATTATCGAACAATTGAATAAGGAATTCATCGGACTGTGCCTCTATAAAACCCGGGAAACCACCATTTTGCATATATTTTTCTACGGCATCACTATTTTTTTCTATGGCATAATTCGAACAATATTCGTTAAACGAAAATGGAAAAAGTTCCTTCGAAATATTTAATCCGGTAAAACCGGCATCAATATCGCTGTGCAATACCGACGTATCGGAACTTGCAATAACCACCTGAAATCCTTCGTCTACTTTCTGCCTCACGTAGTTATTCCAATCGTTAAAACTTTGAATTTCGTCGAAAAAGAGTATTCTGCTTTTTTTCGCTTCAATAATCTCATCGAGCTTAAAAAGGTCGTTCGAATCGAAGTTGTAAAACCGGGGATGTTCAAAATTAATGTATAAAGCATCGCCAAATTTCTCTTTATACAGCTGAAATAGCAGTGTGCTTTTGCCGCTATTTCTAATTCCTGTAATTATTAACAACCGAAAATATTCGTCGGGAATATTATCAATTAACTCCCGTTTTACTTTTGTTTTCTTAGAAGTAAATGTTTTTTGTTGTACTTCAATTGTTTTTAATATATCTGATAATAAGAGCATAGTATTTTATTGTGTACAAATATACTATTT
>WGCT01000297.1 GCA_015493625.1 Draconibacterium sp.
TTTTAAATTGATTAAAATTATCAAAATTTATTTAAAGAGAAAACTCTCCCTATATTTAACGTTAGAATATTGTGCAAGGATGATGAGAGAGTAAAAAAATTTAACCGCCAATTAAAACTGTTGGGAATCCAGATGAGATTGCTCCACCGTGAGCAGTAGAATCGCCTTGTCGTGCAGCGGGTCGGCCTCCTATTAATACGGTTGCCGAACCTTTTACTATTGTTGCCGGAGGTCCTACACAAACACAAATATCACCCAAAACGGCGGCAGGTTGTCCACCAATTAATACATTCGGAACTCCCGGTCCGGTAATTGGGCCTCCTACGTGAGGTATTGGCGAAGGTACTGCCGGTGTTTGCATTGGGCACACATGCATATCTCCAAGTCTTGCTGCTGGTTGACCCATAATTTTTAATTTATCATTACTACTGCACCTTTTATGGCTGTATTGGCACCACCATCAACCGTTGCTTGAGCATCGCCTTTAATGGTTACGGCAGCTCCTTTAATATCGGTGGTTGCGCCGGCTTTTGCTTCAAATGTTGTTGTGGCCGATTGTTTAATGCTCATTCCCTCTGTTTTTATATCTCCTGCCGACGATTTTGTCTCTACACCCATCTCGGCATCAATCAAAATTTTTGCTTTCGATGTGATTTTTATATCTGACGGACTGTTCAGTTTGATTCCACTTGGCGATAATTCAACAGTATTACTGTTTTGGTCGTTAAGTAAAATTGTCTGCTCATCGTCGCTAAGAACTATTTTATTTCCTCCGGGAGTATCAATTGTGGTTACTTTCTTTTTGTCGTCGAATTCAATACGTAAATCACTCCGCGTAACAATTCCTTTAAAACTATTATCGTTTTCGGGCCAGGGTGTGTGAGGTTTATTTTTCCCGTGGTACAAGCTCCCTACTACATACGGCTTTTCTGCATCGCCACCTTCGTATTCAACAAGAACCTCGTCGCCAATTTCAGGAATAAAATAAAAACCACGATTATTTGCCGAGTATGGATTTACAATTCGAATCCAGGGACTCATTGAATTTTTCTCTTGCCAGTAAAAACGAACTCTTATTCTGCCAATTTTTTCGGGGTCTTTGTTATCGGTAACTACTGCACTTTGCGATGTTGCAAGCGGGAAAGCTTTGGTGTCGGTGTAATCGGGAATTGTTGTTTCGGCGGCAACACCTTTAAATGAGTTTTTATAATTCATCATGTTGTCGCACGTATGTGTAACTGATGTGACGATGTATTCGCCGTAATCGACTTTCCCTTTTTTATCGGTTTTAACTGCTTTTATGTTTACTTTACCCCCCAACTTTACCAATGGATTATCGCTAACTCCTTTTACCGAAGACATTTTCGAAGCTTGCGCCTTTTCCTGTAATTCGGCAACGCTTTTAAACTGTTTTGCAAATTCCTCTTTTGCAACATTCAAATGGTTATAAAACAGTTGGGGTTGATGCGAGAAATGTTTTACCGATTTATCGTGTGCAAGTCCTCCCGGTTCGTTCAGTAACTTTTTTCCAACCGATTTTGTCGCTTCATCTTTAAGAAGTTCATCTTCAAAATAGTCGCGAAAATTAATCTTAAAGTTTAATGGATTCAGATTTATGTCGAAATCGAAATCAGACTGATTTACTCCTATTAATAAGTCGGTTTTTGACTTAGATAGTTCGCCAAAAACAAATTCAGAACCATCGTAATACATCCATTCTCCAAAACGTTTTGCAAGTCTCCTAAGAAATTGATAACTGTTTTCTTCGTGTTGAACGGTATAATCGAACTGTGTTTTTGTATTTGGTTTTACTTTCGATTTAAGCAAATCGCGCGGATAAGGTTTTAACACTTCATCAACTATCTGTTTTAACGTTTTATTTTCAAACGAACGACTTCCTCCGAGATCATCCAAAAGAATTTCGGGGCTTTTCCCTCTGAATATTACTTCGTTTGTCAGCGAAAGTCCTGATTTAATACCATTTACATTTGTAATTAACCCTTTAAAAATAATCGAATCAGGTGCTCCCGAATTTTTTATAAACGATGTAACATCAATGGTAATTACAATAGGGGCACCAATGAAAGTTTTTGAAGTATCGAGTACGAAACTGTCATCGAGTTCAAATGTGTCTAGTCTGCACGCAACTTCAAATTCGTTAACTCCGTAAATACTCTGGATAATTTTCAACCTGAGGAAATCTTTTATTTCTTCTCCGGCAATCTCAATTTTTATTTTTGATGCTAAAGCCATATTCTTTTGTTCGGTAAATTACCCACGTAAACTCTCAAATTTCCATGTGTTTATATGGTGAAATCCGGAAATAGTAAATTGTTCTACAGAAATTTTTATTTCAACGGTTGTTTGTTTGGCTTCTTTAAACCTTTCGTGATAATACGTTAATAAAGCATTCTTAAACTCAATCGTTTTTATTGTCTTTCCGTTTTCTTTACCAATAAATACAATTTTCCCGGAATTTACTATTTTCCCTTTAAGCATCCATCCCAATAATTCGCCGTCGTTTTCTACGGCAATTAAAATATTGAAAACACCGGCTTGAATGCTTGATGTTCGAGCACCTCTTTCGTCGGTTTTAAACAAAAATTCGTAATCCAATTCAAGTATACGAATACCTTTATTGCTGGAGTTAAAATCTTGAATATGCAAACGTGCAGTTAAAGCCATGGCAAATTAATTCATGATATTAAAAATATAACCCTCGGTTTCAGAAAAAGGGCGAATGGAGTTATTTTACGAACTCCATTCATTAACAACTTCGGCATTCCCCATTTTAATTACCTGGGCAACCAACGTTATTGAAGTAATCATTGCTCCCGATCCACCGGAGTGGTCGAATGTTTCGGTAAACGATGAAATAAAAGCTTTTTGAAATGATAACTCCCGCATTGTTGCTTCTTCGTTTCGTTTAATAAAAGTAATTGTTCCCTCTTTTAGCATTTCGCCAACCGAGATGTGTTCGAAAAACAGATTGTTCCCTGTCGATTCGACCGAGATCTTAATTTCTCCTCCAATGGTCGAAGAAATTGGTCGTCCCATATCGTCAACTTTCCGGTACATATGATAACTTGATGATAGCACACGAAACTCGCTTCCTGATGTTTTAAATATTGCTTTAAATGACATAATATTTATTTTTAAGATTTTAAAATTGAATAAATTAAAACACGGTTAATCGTCTAACCATTCGTTTTCGTGAACTGCATTTCCCATCGAAATTTCACGGGCAGACAAAGAGCATTTTATCATTCCGTTTCCCGATTCGTCAAACGACTCTTCAAAATTGGTCATAAAAGCTTCTTTGAATTCAAACTCTTTCAGTTTGCCTTCCTCTTCGCTTTTCATAATGGTAATTTTACCATCTTTTCGCATGTAACTGTCGCACATCCATTCCAGAAATTCATTCTCTTTGGTCGATTCAAGAACCAAATGAATATCTCCTCCTAATGTTTCGGAGGCCGGTTGTCCGGTGTGGTCGGTATGTTGCTTTAATCCATAGCTAAAACTTTGAACAGGATGAGTTTTCCCGTCAAGTTCAATCGAAATATTTGACTTTGCTAACATAACATTAATAATTTATGGTTAATATTTGAAACTTTATTTGTTGTATTAATTCTGTTCATAGTCTGAATCCCACTCAGTACCGTCGTCGCCTTTCTGACCATCCATTTTAATCATAAAGTTTTTGGCCGGGAAATAGGGTGTCATATGGATATCGAGATAAATTCTGTCTTTTTGAACCGGATCTTGTTCGAATCGTTTTACCGAGAAGTTTTCAATTAATTTCCCGGGGCCGGTAATACTGTCGAGGAATTTTACAATTTGAGATAAAATTTCTTTCCGCGATTTTACATTGAAATTTTCGAAAGCCCGGCGATTTAAAAAGTCCATCATTACTTTAGTAACATAATCGAAAACCCGAACTACCGAATAGGTTTGTAGCCCGAGGTTGTCGCCATTGAAAAGTGTTTTTGCCGAAAATGCCATCACTTTACCATATTCGTTAACCATGGGTACCAGTCCCAGTTTCTCGAGGTTGGCAATTTCACTCTTTTTCAAATCGAATTTTACGCCGTCAACTTCCGAAAGTCCTCCGTGCTTTTTACCTGCTGCTACTTGCGACATAAGTGTGTTGTAGATTGTTCCGGCCAATGCAGCCGACGGAGGTACAAACAACTCTTCCTCTTCTCCAATTTCATCGAATTTATCTCTTCCAACAAGCCAGTTGCAGGCCATCATTACATTTGAACGGTACATGTCGCCACCCGAAAGATTGGCCATTTCAAATAAGTCCATTACATCGTCGGGGTTGTCGAGATGCTCGAAATCGGTTACCAGCATTACTTTATTTTCGTGTGCTATTTTAGCCCATTTCTCAACTACTTTATTCGAGCCCAAATACCCGGGAACAACAAGAATTCCATAATTGTCGCGAAGGTCGAGCCGGTCGTAATTGTTAACTAACTCTTCTTGCACTGCATCGATAAAACGTGTGTCGTCTAAATCTTTTAACTGTTCAGCCGAAGCGTTCATTACCGATAAATTTTTCAGTTTTGTGCTTCCGGTATTCTTAAAAAACAGAGCAACGGTGCGGTACGATTTTTCTAAATCTTTTGTCGCTTCTATTGCTTTGCTCATATTTGCTTTGTATGTTTTTTCGGCAACGGCAATGCTTTTTTCGCTTGTTTCAACCATCTCCGAAATGCTGTCGGACGAGCTGATAACAGCTGCCCAAAGTTGGAGGGTCTTTTTTAGTTTTTCACGGTCGTCTTTATATTCCGATTCAGAAAGGAAAATCCGTTTTCTGGCTTTTCTTTCGGGGTTCATATTTTCAACTCCGGCGAATGCCATTTCCAATAGGTCGAAACCACCGCTTCCGGCCAGTTTGTTTAGCCCGGTTTTTAGCTCTTCGGCGGCATTGCCAACGCTTTGTACATTCTCTTGAACTCTCTCTTTATATTGTGCTATATCTTGCGATTTTTCTAATTCAGCCATAATGTATTTTTTAAAATTTTAAATAATTAATTTACAATTTATGCTTCTTCCAGCTCTTTTATGAGTGCAAACATTACGCTTAATAAATCGGCTTTTGTATCTGGGTTTTCAAGCGTTTTCCGAAGCAGTTTGTTGCTTTTTAATTGCTTAATAATTTTTTGGTATTGCTCTTGCTCAATGGTGAGGTCTTTTAAAAAGTCGCTCTGTGCAGTAATTCCTTTCATTCCGAAATCGGAAAGGCCACTGAATGTGAGTTTTTCTTTTTTTTCAACCCCGTCACTGGTTTCAAAATCAACATCAATTTCGGGTTTAAAATGTTCAAAAACATCATCGATGGTTTGCAATCCTTCAACAATGTCTGGTTTAATTGGGTCGTCGGCTGTAAGTTTCTCACAAAGCAAAGTTCTGTTTTGTGGTATCTCGGCAAATGCTTCGTTGGCATCGCCTTTTACTTCCATTCCACCTATTCCGTACTCTTGCATAATAAATAAATTTTAGTTGTTACTAATTACTTTTTATTTTTTCTCTCTGGTTTTTTCTTCTGTTTTTCCTGTTCCCAAACGAGCTCTTTGTTTTTATCTAATTTTAGGTTTATTGTTGCTCCACGTTCGAGTTCTCCCGAAATTATCTTTTTCGAAAGTGGTTTGCGAAGTTTATTTCTGATGACACCAATTAACGGGCGTGCTCCGTATTTTGGCGTAAATCCCGATTTCGCAAGCATCTCTTTTGCTGATTGTTCTATATTCAATTTTATTCCAAGAATATCGAGCGACTTAAGTAAGTTTCGTAAATGAATTTCGAATATTTTAACTACATTCTTTTCGCTGATTGGGGCGAATGGAATTATTTCGGTTAATCGTCCTAAAAATTCGGGGCGGAAATGGTTCTCCATTAATTCGGCTAATTTACTCGATTCGGGAATTTCGCCTTTGTTAAACGAATCGACAACGAACGAACTGCCAATGTTTGAAGTGAAAAGGATAACGGCATTCGAAAAATCTCCTTCTTTACCCAACCGGTCGTGCAATTTCCCTTCGTCGAGTATTTGCAGAAATATATCGAATACAGAAGCGTGGGCTTTTTCTATCTCATCAAATAGCACAATTGCATATGGTTTTTGCCTTATTTTGTTTACGAGCAATCCACCCTCTTCGTAGCCAACATAACCGGGAGGTGCTCCATATAAGAGTGCTGCCGAATGTTCTTCTTTAAACTCCGACATGTCGAAACGGATAAGCGATGTTTCGTCGTTAAAAAGAAATTCGGCTAAGGTTTTTGCCAGTTCCGTTTTTCCTGTTCCGGTGGGGCCGAGAAAGAAAAACGAACCAATCGGTTGTCCCGGCTTACTTAACCCCGAACGAGATTCACGAATGGCTTCGGCAATACTTTTAATTCCGTGGTCTTGCCCAACAACTCTTTTTTTGAGGTGTTCTTCAATGTTTAGCAGGCGGTCGCGCTCTTCGGTTTTTACTTTGCCTATTGGTACACCGGTTTTGTGTGCAACAACTGCCGCGAGATCCGACTTTTCAATTGTTTCAACTTTTATACCTATATTTTTCTTTAACTTTTCGAGTATGTTTTTTAATGCGCCAATAAATTTTTTCGAAGTATCTATCTTTTCAAAATCAGTTTTATCGTCGAGTTTAACAAGAAGAACCGGACTTATTTTTTCTTTTAATTTTCGATTTAACCATATTAACTCTTCCAATAACTCTTTTTCAGTGAGTTTCTTATCGTTAGTTTCGAGCAACTCAATATCGTTTGTTAAATCCCCAATTTCCTGTTCAATGGTATCTTGCATTAACCGTACTACCGACATTGAACGGTCGATTAAATCGATAGCTGCATCTGGCAGACTTCGCTCTTTCAGGTATCTTTTCGAAAGGCGTATTGCTTCGTGCTGAACTTCGCGGCTTATTTTTAAATTATGATGTTTTTCGTAAACCGGAATAATTGTATTTAGCATTCTTAAGGCAATCTCTTCGTCGGGTTCTTCAAGTTTTACAATCTCAAATTTGCGGTTAAAAGCTTCGTCGGTTTCAATAAACTTGGTGTAATTATCTATCGATGTTGTTCCAATAATGGTTATCATACCTTTATCGAGTTCGGGTTTTAGTAAATTTGCTGCACCCGATGCTCCGGCTTGTTTGTCTAAAAGGGTATGAATTTCGTCGATAAAAAGTATCGCCTTTTCATATTGTTCAATTTCTGATATAATATTTTTGAGCCTGTCTTCTACCTCGCCTTTGTACGATGCTCCGGCAATTAATGACCCAAAATCGAGTTCAAAAATTTTGGTATCAAGCAGGTTTCCGGGAACTTTTTTCTCAACTACATTCTGGGCAAATCCATTAACAAGTGCCGTTTTCCCAACGCCGGGGTCGCCTAACACTATTACATTGGGTTTCGACCGTCTTCCCAAAATTTCTGACATCATACGGGTTTCCCGGTCGCGGCCAACAACGGGGTCAAGTTTCCCTTCTTGTGCTAACAATGTTAAGTCGTTACAATATTTTAATAAGGCGTTTTGTTTTTTTGAAGTGGAATCTTTTCCCGTTTCTGTTTGTTGTGTTCCGATAACATTGTCCAAATCGGTTTTTTCAATAAAACTATCCAGAAGTTCTTGTTGGTTCAGATTAAAAGTTTTTAGCTGCTCGTAGCTAAATCCAACTCCCGGAATGGTAAGGGCAATTAAAACAGCGAGAGGGGTAATTACCTCTTCCGAAAGTTTTAGTCGTACATTGTCGGCTTCATTAAATACTGCTTTTACACCAATATCGGCAGTAGGTTGATCAACCACTTTTCCTGCTTTTGGATAGGTTTCAATGCGCATTTCTGCCCACTCTTCCATATAGTAATAATCTTTTCCCAACTCTTCAAGAATGGGAATTAACCCGATATCTTTATGAAGTAATCCTTTTAGCAGATGTGCCGAAGAAAATTCGGAATTCATATACTCTTTCGCAATCGACTGGGCAATTTTTATCGCTTGTTTCGTATTATCAGAAAGCATAAAATCCATACAGAAGATAATTAATAGGTAAACTTTACTCACAAAAAATACTTCTACAAGTCAGAAATTAAGATCACAACCATTGTAGAAGTTTGAATTGAACACGCTTGTCGGTATACAATTTACACCATTATTATCTATTTGTCAATACTAAACAGAATTAATTTACAGAGAGCCGAATTACTTGTTGAACTTTAGCCAGTCGATTGTGAAAAGATTATTGTTTTTGCCCGATGCCACAACCCAAAGCGCATGAATTCCGGAACAGTTTATAACATCGAAAGTTAATGTCTGCCATTTACTGTTTTCGTTTGCGGGTTTAATATCGAATGAGGCAATTTTTTTGTGCCAGGTTTTGTCGAGGAAGAGCTCTATTTTACCACCCTTTGAGTTACTTTTCATTCGAAGTGTAACCGATTTTACACCTTCTCCAAAGTCGATGTATTTAAAAACTACTTTATCTTTATCTCCCATCTTGTCGAGTTGTTCATTGTGCTCTCCAAACGAGTTAATACGAACATTCCCAAACAGGAGACACGCACGTTCGGCTTCAATTTTTCCGGTGGCCGGAAGTGGGGCACCAGCTCCCTGCGAAGTCATCTCAACTTCATCAATCGACCCGTCGGGATTAAAAGAAATTGGTTCAACACAAGCTTTCCTGAAAAGATTGCTGTTGTGGGTTGCACGATGGTAAAATACATACCAGTGCTCGTTAAACTTTACAATTGAACCGTGATTGTTCCAGTTTCCGGGGTCGCAATGGTTGTTGTCGATAATTACCCCCCCATATTTGTATGGTCCAAAAATAGATTTGCTTGTTGAATAACCAATGCAGGTTGGCATTTCTGCGCGACTAATGTCGGCATAAACTAAATAGTATATTCCATTACGTTTTGCCAAAAAAGCTCCTTCATGAAAATGATGTTCTTTTTCGGTAATAACATCTTTTTTAATCGTTTTTAAATCCAACTCAACCATGTTGGGTTTCATTTTTGCCATTTTTAGCGAGAACTGTCCCCAAATGTAATAGGCCTGCCCGTCGTCGTCGATAAATAGTGAAGGGTCAATTTCGTTAAATCCACCTGTATTTAGGATTTTCCCATTGATAAACGGGCCGGTCGGACTGCTCGATGTAGCTACACCTTCGGTGGTTTCGCACGGTTGACAATAATACAAATAGTAGGTTCCGTTTTTGTATGCACAATCGGGAGCAAAAAGTACTTCGTCGTTGTACGAAACAGCATCGCCTTTCCCTTTCGATGCAAATATATCCTTATAAACTTTCCAAGATAACATGTCATCGGTTTTCATTACATGGTGGCGGTGCGAACAGTAGTAATTAAAACTCTCGTCGAGCGAGCCGTAGATGTATAATTTACCATCGTTCCAAACATGCGCCGACGGATCGGCAATGTAGACGCCTGCCGGTGATATGGGGTTTTGTGAGACAACCTGTAACGA
>WGCT01000298.1 GCA_015493625.1 Draconibacterium sp.
TTCTTCCAAAAAAACAAAAAACAGTACCGAGGCGGCAATAACAAGTAGCAAAACAAATACAACCCTGATATATAAAATTGTTTTGTATTTTTTATCGAGCAGATTAAAAGAATCTTTATTAATATCGGGAATATTGTTGGGTGTAATAATTAAATTTGAAAAGTTTTCCATAAGGTTTCTATTGTTTTTCAAAAGTATGGCTTTTAAGTTGATTTACAACCGCTGCACTCCCATTCCGCCATCCACCAGAACAACCTGTCCGGTAGAATAAGGGAGCATTTGTGTTGCCATGGCAGCTGCCACTTTCCCCACATCGCCGGGCATACCCCAACGTTGCTGAATGGTTAACCCATCGGCAAATAAACGGTCGTATTTTTCGGTTACACCGGCAGTCATATCGGTTTTTATTATGCCCGGTTGAATTTCGTAAACCGGAATATTAAACTCGCCCAAACGCGCTGCCCACAATTTTGTTGCCATGGCAATTCCCGCTTTCGAAATACAATATTCTCCGCGATTAATCGATGCTACTGTTGCCGAAACCGATGAAACATTAATAATACATCCCCAAAACTCTGCCGATTTATTTTTCATTTCAACCATATGATTTGCAAAAAGCTGCGTAAGAAAATAGGGCCCTTTTAAATTAATATTCAGCGTATAATCGAAACTCTCTTCGGTGGCTTCCAGAATATCTTTTCGCTCTTTTGGCGCCACTCCGGCATTATTTACCAACACATTTAACCGGCTGAACTCCGACAGCACCGTTTTAAAAATCTGTTTACGGTCGCTCTTTTGCGAAATATCGCCCTGAACATAAATAACTTCAACCCCAAAACTTTTCAATTCGGATAAAATCTGATGAACCGACTCTTCGTTTCGAACTCCGTTAATTGCAAGATTAAACCCTGCTTTTGCCAGCTCTTTTGCAATTCCAAGTCCTATTCCGCGCGAGCCTCCTGTTATTAATGCTGTTTGTTTCATTTGTTTGAAAATTAGAATATAGATACTAGAATCAAGACACTAGACAAGAAAATTAGTGCTTTAACTTAATTATGCTTCTGTGTGTAAAATCTTTTATCGTGAATGTTTCATGTTTTACCTTCCTGCAAAAATTTTATTAAATCTTTGGCACTTCAAGCCATGTCCGCTTTTTCCAACTTTCCAATCCGAGTTCGGCCAGTTGCACTCCTTTTGCCCCCTCGCGTAAATTCCACCTGAAGGGCTCGTTGTTAACCACATGTTTTAAAAACAACTCCCACTGCACTTTAAAAGCATTTTCGAAATTCTCCTGCTCTGGAACTTTGCTCCAGCCCTCATAAAAATTAATGGGGTTGGCAATGTCGGGGTTCCACACCGGTTTTGGTGTATTACCGTAGTGTTGTGTCCAGCAGTCGCGCAGTCCGGCAACGGCAGAACCTCGTGTTCCGTCGACGTGCAAAGTAAGCAAATCGTCGCGGCGCACACGGGTTACCCACGACGAATTAAAATGAGCAATTACGCCACCTTCTAACTCGAATGTTGCATAAGCAGCATCGTCGGCAGTACATTTATAAACATCTCCATTTTCGTCAACCCGCTCGGGAATGTGTGTTGCTCCGAGGCACGAAATTGCTTTTACTTCGCCAAACAAATTATCGAGAACATATCTCCAGTGCGCCAACATATCAACAATAATTCCACCGTCATCCTCTTTTCTATAATTCCAACTTGGTCGCTGAGCAGGTACCGAGTACCCCTCGAAAACCCAATAACCAAATTCGCCACGCACCGAAAGAATTTTTCCAAAAAAATCGTTCTCCATTAAACGCTTTAGTTTTACCAATCCCGGGAGCCAAAGTTTATCCTGAACAACACCATGTTTTACACCTGCCTCTTCGCAAACCTGAAACAGCTCGAGAGCAGTAGCAACATCGGTTGCAACGGGTTTTTCGCAGTACACATGTTTACCGGCTCTGGCAGCAGCTTTTACAGCTCCGGCACGGCGACTGGTTGTTTGCGAATCGAAATAAATCTGATAATACGGGTCGTTCATTACCGAATCTAAATCGGTTGTCCACTTTTCAACCCCCGACATTTCGGCAAGTTTTTTAAGTTTTATCTCGTTACGGCCAACCAAAACGGGATCGGGCATAATAAATTCGGACGCACTTACCTGCACTCCACCCTGTTTAATAATCTCAACAATCGACCGCATTAAATGCTGGTTTGTTCCCATGCGACCTGTAACGCCGTTCATTATAATTCCTATTCTATGTATCATATTTTCTGATATAAAATTATTATACGTCTAAATCATTTCCCCTGTTCAATAAAAAAATCATTCTCTAAATCGTAATATATAGTGGAACGAAAAACTACATGAATAAAAGTAAGTTATGAATATTTTAAATATGCATTTTTAATTTTTTCAAGATAATCGGTTTGATTGATTTTCCAGTACTTATCCGAAAAAATTTCCACTTCGTTAAATCCGCTAAAACCGGCATTTTCTACCCACCCACGAATTTCGGGAACATTAATACATCCGTCGCCCATTAATCCACGGTCGTTTAAAAAATCGGTTGTCGGTACATTCCAGTCGCAAATATGAAATGCAAAGATACTATTGTTTGCACCGCATCTTTTAATCTCGCTTTGCAGATTATTGTCCCACCAAAGATGATAAACATCGACGGCAACTCCCACAAAATCAGAGTTAATCTCCTCAACCATATCGTTTGCCTGAGCAAGCGTATTAACTGCCGAGCGGTCGGCGGCATACATTGGGTGCAACGGTTCAATCGACAGTTTTACCCCGGCAGCTTTTGCCGCAGGAAGCAGCTTTATAATGCCTTCTTTTATCTGCTCGCGCGATTTGGCGAGCGACTGCCGGCCATCGGCACCACAAACCAAAACCACCGACGGAGCACCTACTGCAGCTGCCTGTTCAATTGCCAAAAGGTTATCGTCGAGGGCTTTTATTCTCTCCGGTTTATTTACCGATGGGAAAAATCCGCCACGTGCAATCGATACTACACTCATATTGTTGTCGTTAAGCATTGTAAATGCCTCATTCAGGTTTTGGTTTTCGAGAACGTTTCGCCAGATTGTAATTCCCCGAATACCGGCAGCACTGTACTTCTCTACACACTGCTGTAAGTTCCAAGGTTTGTTGGTTAATGTGTGAACGCACAGTTTCGATAAATCCCTTAATTTTGTTGTCATATTTTTAAATGCTGATTAACACCGACCGTTATTTAACACATCCAAAAAAAGTATAATACTTTTCGTTTTTAATAATTCGCTGCAAATAGAGTGCAACTTCGCGTGCATGGTAATCGCCCCACATCGACGATTCTCCCGAAGGGATTTTTCGCCCGTCGGGAATGTAATCCCAACCATTTGGACGGTGATAAATACTATGCAAAATTAACCCCTGATGTTTTGGGCTGGTACTTAAATAGGGTGGAGCGAATAGCGCTTCAACCACTGTTAAACCTGCTTGTAAATATTTTTCTCCGGTTCCTTTTTCTCCTTTTTCAATCAGATATTTTCCCAGTCTTAATAATCCCTGCGAAGCAATGGCTGCCGCCGAGCTGTCAACCGGCTCCCAGTCGTTAAACGGATTAGACGGGCGATTTAAATAGTCGCCTAATTTATGCAAATTTGGAGCACCGGTATCCCAGTATGGAATTCCGTCAACCGGACTGTTTTCGATATAAAAATCGCAGGTAGCTTCGGCAGCTTTTATCATTATTCTTTCTATTTCGGCTTTCGGTTGCATATTTACAAATACACTTTCGGGAATTGTGTAAAGCAGCTCCAACTCTTCGGCAAAGCCCAACATTGCCCATGCAAGTCCACGTGTCCAGGTCGAAAAGCCGGTGTATCCTTGTTGCGAATTTGGACAACGATAATTCCCGTCGTTTTTATTGAATATGCTTTCGTGCGCAGTGCGCCCCCAAACATCGTAACTGTCGCGCCCCTCGCCATAAAAAACCGAATATTTTGCTGTGGCCAGAATATGTTGAATTGCCCGTTCGAAAAGCGAAATAGTCACATCGCCTTCGCCTTGATAAACGTGCCCCAGCAAATCGCTAGCCATTAAAATACGGCACGAACGAATGGTATCGACAAACAACGATTGCGGCCCGTTAAATGAGTAGATAAATCCCCCGTTGTTAATTTCTGTCCAGCGACTTGCTTGCACTGCCCCCGAAATTTTAACGGCCAGCTCATAAAAATTTTTCTCCCACTCGTTAAACTGTATTTTTCCCTCATTCATCAACCGAAGTAAATTTCCATAAGTACTCAGGTTGTTAAATCCGTGATCGTGAACCCCCACATGACTAATGTGTGGTGCCATTTTTTCGAGTGTGGCTTTCTTCCCCGACTCAAGAAAATAGTTGTCGCCGGTGGCATCGAACTGTAAAATTGCCGAGCCAAACTGAAAGCCCTGTGTCCACTCGGTCCAGCCCCGCGTTGAATACTCTCCGTCGATTGTAAAAACCGGCGAACCTTTTGCCGGATCATAATTTTTATCGATTAATTTTATTTTTTCAGCTGAAAGTTCCCAAAAAAGAGTAAGTTTTTCCTCTAAATCTCCCGGGTTTAGGTTGTAGTTTATTTGCATTGTTTTACAATTTTTATACGGGAGTAAAAATAGTGAATAAATTCCGATTCGGAATAAACAAAAAAGAAGGTTGCTAAAACCGGACAAAGTTTAACAAAGTAAAAAACTACATTGCCGGTTATTACAATGTTTTTAGATAAATCTAAGAACGAAAAAAGGAGCGTAATTCCGAAACCCCTCGTACAAAAAGCTATTTTGTTTTAGTAGAAGTTATTCACTTTTTATCTCCAATAATTTTTTGGATACTTTTTAGAGCCAGCCTTTCGGAAAACCCCGACACAAATGAAATAGTAAAAAACTCGTAACAAGTATCGAGCTTAAAGCTTAAAATATCTATCGATGTTGCCAACTTCGAGTTGAGTAAAACAAAAACAAAAATAGAGAATCCGGCACCAACAAAAAGGCGGCTCATTATTATTGATGTATTGCTTAACATTTCGGGAATTCGTGCACTGGATTGCGAATTCCGGAAATGAAATATTGAACTTGTTGTTGCACCAAGTAATCCAAAAAGAATTACTCCGGTAAGGTTTCTGAAATTCATCAAAGTCATCTCTTCGTCGCCCGAAAAGTTACAAATTGCAATATAAATCAATATCAGAGTTATAAGCATAATCAGAATTACAAACAACCAGTTAAACTGGTTGCGGGTTAGTTTATTGGTGTAGTATAGTGTGTGGTAATATTCGTCTCTTATTCGCAGTGCCTGTTCGAGTTGTTCGGGCGAAATGTCCGACTTATTATCCCGGTCTTTCACGCCAATTATATTTAGTATTGAGTCTCTTCTATGGTCGCTGAGGTTATTACTCTCTACGCGTAACTTCGACACTATTGCACTCCGGCTCTCTTTGCCATGGTACACTTCGAGCCGCTTTGCAGCATGAAATAATTTCCAGCCCTCATCGATTTTTCGTTTTTCCAGTTTCTCCTGCGATTTTTTGCATAAAGCAAGCGATTTAGTTGTCCAGTTACACTCTTTTTCCTTTTCATTTAAATCCATTTGCAATGTATACAAATGCTCTCTGAATGTATGCAGGTCGCCCTTCAATCGAATATATTTTGGCGAGTATTCAACATAAAGCAGTCGTTTAATGTGTAGTTCTATTTTTGTCATCAGCTTTTTTTGCTTTAATGCGTTAGCTGCTGTTTTAACACCTTCTTTCATCTCAATCTATTTTTTGTTTTGCCTTTTTTAAAAATTAGCCGTCATTACAATTTACAAAAAAACGAGTTAAAATCCTATGGGTTTCAATAAGTTACACACAAGCAGAAGAAGTTGCCGGGCGCCAACTCTTTTTAGTATCTTTGCCGCATGAAGTCGAATACGTTTAAAGGTTATTTATATGCACTTATTGCCACGCTGGCTTTTTCGAATGTTTATATTTTTAGCAAAGCTGCTCTTAACGAAGTTCACCTTGCACAATTCGGGGTTTACTGGTTTGCCATTGGTGGATTATTAACACTCTTATTTGCATGGAGAAACAGAGATTTGAGGCAATTGAAAAGGTTAACAAGGAAACAGATTAAAACTCTTATTTTGCTTGGCATCCTCGAAATGTTAACCACAACTTCATTCTTCATTTCAATAAATATTATTGCCAATCCTGCAGTCACTTCGTTTCTTGGCAATATGTATCCGGTAATGGTAACCATTGGTGGTATTTTTATTTTGAAGGAAAAATTTGGGCCAATAGAGATATTTGGTATTTTTCTGGCATTAAGTGGCGCATTTCTTATCAGCTACTCGGGAGGAACCACCATAGAAACGTTTTTTATTAAAGGAACCGGCTGGGTATTTATAAATGCTTTTTTTGCCACCGTTGCCACGCTCATTGTTAAAGTTCATGTAAAAAATTTATCGCCCGGACTAATTAATTTAAACCGCACAGCTTGGCTTTTGTCGCTCTCGGTTATTATGCTTTTTGTTTACAAACAACCCCTTGCAATTCCATTCTCTGCCCTTAAAAATATTGCTATTGGTGCTGTACTAGGCCCATTTCTGGCTATTCTTACAGTTTATTACTCGTTTAAATATATCGAAGCTTCGCGTTCGTCAATCATTCAAAGCCTAAAAGGGATATTTGTTTTGATTGGAGCATATTTTGTTTTTAAAAGCTTTCCGTTGCCACATCAGTTTATTGGCGGAATGATTACTATTTTAGGAGTTCTTGTTATGACTTTGGCACAGTCGGGCGTTTTTAACCGTTTTACAACGAACAGAAAATAGAATACATGGTTAACCTAAATTACATACTTTTTATACAAACAAAGTAAAACAATTCTTAAAATTTAAGCCGACAATAGTGCTTTATTAAAATAATTTATAGAACTTTCCGTTAGTTAATAGGTTGTTATTCCAAAGGCTCCGTAGGAATCCTTTCGGGAAATTGTTAGACACGAAACACGAGATATGAGACAACAATTAAACTACTAGGCATCTACTATTTAACACAACCGTAAAAATTTAGGCAGTTTGTTAATTAACAGCAGAATATAATAACATAACAAAACATAATTACTCTTAAATTAAGGCACAATTTTTGTTAAATAAGCTCAACCTATTTCAAGCAGAAACGAAAAAAAAAGGACCATGAACAGAAAACTTTGGTTAACCGCCATTATTGTAGTAGTAGTGCTACTTATCGCATTTCTTGCATTTCCACGATCAGAAACCGAATCAACCCAAATTTCCACCACTGTTACAAAAGGCAAGTTCGATATTTTAGTGTTTGCCAGTGGCCAGCTCGAAGCTCAAAACTCCGAAAACATTACGGTTCCCGATGCGTTAAAAGACCGCGACATTCGGGTTTACGAAATAAAAATTACCGATATTGTTGAAGAAGGAACCGTTGTCGACTCGGGCGAATACGTAGCAACCCTCGACCAAAAAGCAGTTGAAGAGGAGATGAACAAA
The DNA here is from genome assembly GCA_015493625.1 of Draconibacterium sp. Classification (GTDB taxonomy): domain Bacteria; phylum Bacteroidota; class Bacteroidia; order Bacteroidales; family Prolixibacteraceae; genus Draconibacterium. The sequence goes on from WGCT01000298.1 coordinate 7,530, forward strand.
GCAAAAGAGGAGTTGGAACAGGCATTTAATAGTTTTGAAGATGCAAAAATGGACTCCAACCTCAATCTGAGTAATTATCGCGACCAGATAATAAATGCCAGAGAGCAAGTAGAAGAGGTACAAATCGTCCTCGAAGAGTCGAAATACGAGTCGCCATCGGTAATTCGAAAAGCTGAAATGGATTTAGACAAAGCAAAAAGAAAACTGGCGCAAGAGATAAAAGGGTACGAGCTAAAAGAGCGTCAGGCAATATCGAAAGTAGAACGCTACAAAATTGACCTAAAACAGAAACAGAGGAGAATAAACAAGCTCGAGAATGTCTATAACTCGTTAATAATTACGGCACCCCGCTCGGGGATGGTAATTTACGGGAAAGGGCAAATGGGAACAAAAATAGCAGTAGGGTCGACAGTAAGTCCGTGGATGCCTATGATTGCCACACTCCCCGATTTATCGTCGATGTTGTCGATTACGTATGTGAACGAAATTGATATTTCGAAAGTAAAAGTAAAGCAGAAAGTTCTTTTGGGAATCGATGCCATTCCCGGAAAGCAGTTGGAAGGAGAGGTAGTGTCGGTGGCAAATATCGGGCAGCCAATGCCCAAAAGCGATGCTAAAGTTTTTGAAGTAAAAATTAGAATCTTTGGCGATGTTACCGGACTAAAACCGGCCATGACAACCAGTAACATTATACAAACCGCATCGTTTCAAGATACGCTTTTTATCCCCTCGGAAGCGGTTTTTGAAAACGACTCGTTACAGTTTGTTTATTTAGACAATGGAAAAATTACAAAGCAAATTGTTGATTTAGGCGATAAAAACGACAACTACATATTAATACGAAAAGGGTTAAAAGCCGGCGACAAGATTCTACTTACCGAACCTAAAAATGCAAATGAACTGACATTCGAAGGAATGGATATTTACAAAGAGATTAAAGAGAGAAAAGCACGAGAGGAAGAGAAAGCTAAAAAAGCGGTAGAACAAGATAAAAAGAAATCGTTTAAGCTTCAGCAGAAAAAAAGTAGTGGACGTGGCGGAATGATAATTTTTGGTTAACCCGGTAAAGAAATTATAACCATGAAAGAAATTATACAACGTTACGGACACGATGTTGCTTCGGGAGTTGAGGCAATTTTCACCAATAAAATAAAATCGTTTTTAACGGCACTTGGAATTATTTTCGGTGTTGCTGCTGTTATTAGTATGCTTGCTATTGGAAACGGTGCACAACAGGAGATTCTGGAACAGATAAAAATGGTGGGTGTAAACAACATTATTATTTCTCCTGTAAAAAGTTCTATCTCGGCCAACGATTCGGAGAATAAAAGCGAAAATGAGAATCAAACACAAATCAGCACAAAAAAGTTCTCGCAAGGCCTTTCGCTTTTAGATGCCAAAGCAATAAAGAATGTAATTCCAACGGTAAATAAAATTAGTCCGGTAATTACATTTAACTACTCGGCCATTTTAAACGGCAAAAGCAAACCGGTTGTTTTAGAAGGCATTAGCAACAGCTATTTCGACCTCTTTAATATTACGCTCAGCAAAGGTTCGCTGTTTACAAAAACCCAAATTGACAATGCATTCCCGGTTTGTATTATTGGCGATAATATAAAAACGGTATTTTTTAATCAAGAAAACCCAATAGGTAAAAATATTAAATGCGGACAAATATGGATGAAAGTTATTGGCGTTATCCAACGGCGCGACTTTACCGCATCGGCTTCCGATGAACTGGGAATAAGCAGTACCGACAACAAAATTTTTATGCCTGCAAACACCCTGTTAATGCGCTTTAAAAACCGGTCGTTAATAAGACCCGATGAAGTTGAAAAACTTATGGCATCGCGTGACAATAATAACAAAAAGGAGAATCTGAACCAATTGGATAAGATTGTTGTTCAAGTTACCGAAACCGAAAAATTAAGCGAAACTGCCGAAATTATTCGCCGAATGCTTATTCGCAGGCACAACCAACTTTTCGATTTTGAAGTTACCATTCCCGAGTTATTGCTAAAACAACAACAGCGCACAAAGGGAATATTCAATATTGTGCTGGGGGTCATTGCCGGTATCTCGCTTATTGTTGGCGGAATAGGAATTATGAATATTATGCTTGCCTCGGTTATGGAGCGAATTCGTGAAATTGGAGTTCGTCAGGCCATTGGAGCATCGCGAAAAGATATCATCGTTCAATTCCTGTCCGAATCAATTATTATTAGTGTTTCGGGCGGAATTCTTGGAATTGTTCTGGGGGTTGTTTTTTCGAAAATTATCTCAGGAGTGTTCGACATTAAAACAATAATCTCTGCCTTTTCAATTTTCATATCATTCGGAGTTTCTGTTTTTGTGGGTGTTGTTTTCGGATATGTTCCGGCAAAACGCGCAGCCGAACAAGACCCGGTTAATTCATTACGTCAATAATTTAAATTAAAAAAAATGAACAAATCAATTCTAATAACCATTATTTGTTTTCTTTTTTTGAATCAAATAAATGCACAAAACAAACAATACTTAACCTTAGACGATGTCATCAGAATTGCATCGCAACAGTCGTTAGATGCCTTTAAAAACGAAAATATGTACCTCGCCAATTACTGGGAGTTTAAGTATTACAAAGCCGACCGCTTACCAAGCTTGTCGTTAGATGCAACAGCATTTAACTACAACCGGTCTATGCAGAAAGTATACAATTACGATGAAAACCGCGATGAATACATTGAACGCGAAGATTTTAACTCCGACGTTTCGCTCAGATTAAACCAAAACATTGGATTAACCGGCGGGCAACTTTTTGCCGTTTCAACCTTGGCACTGACAAAAAAACTTGGCGACGACCATTCGTCATCTTTCTCTTCAACACCATTTAGTATTGGTTATTCGCAACCCATTAACGGATACAACAAGTTTAAATGGAAAACAAAAATTGAACCTCTAAAATTTGAAAAGGCAAAAAAGGAGTTTATTCAGGCAAAAGAAGAACTGGCATTAAAAGCCAACCGTTTGTTTTTCAACTTGGTTGATGCTCAAATAGAGGTAAATATTGCAAAAACCAATTTGGCCAACGCCGACACACTCTTTACAATAGGGAAAGGCCGGTTTCAAGTAGGAACGGTAACACAAGACGAACTGCTAAATCTGGAACTCCGCTATATGAACTCAAAACTGGCACTTACCCGTGCAAACCTTGGACTGGAACGTTCGAAAGCCAGTTTAAATTCATTCCTCGGGTACGAAAAAGAGGTTGATATTGAATGTGTTATTCCGTCGTACTCGCCCGGTTTGCAGATAGAAGCCGACAAAGCATTGCAATTGGCACTAACAAATAATCCCGAAATCATCGGGCAAAAACAGCGTCTGCTCGAAGAGGACAGAAGAGTGAATCAGGCAAAAAGCGAAAATGGTGTTAGTGGAACGCTCTTTGCCGTTTACGGACTTAACCAAAATGCCGAACAGTTTAGCGATGTGTATAAAGACCCCCTTAACCGGCAACAATTAAGAGCAGGTATTAGTATGCCAATATTAGACTGGGGACGGAGAAAAGGGCAACTGGCAATGGCACGCTCGAACCGCGAAGTTGTTCGAATTGGCATCAATCAGGAAAAAATAGATTTTGAACAGAATGTAATTATGAATGTAATGGAATTTAACCTGCAGGGAAATCAGGTGCTAAATACGGCAAAAGCCGACACCATTGCACAAATGCAGTACGACGTTACCCAACAACGCTTTTTAATTGGAAAAGTTGACGTAACAAAACTTAATTTAGCCCGAAACGACCGCGAACAGGCTCGCCGTGCATACATCAGATCGTTACGGTCGTATTGGGATTACTACATTACACTTCGCAGACTTACCCTTTTCGACTTCGAAAAAAACATCACGCTCTCCGAAGACTTCGACAAACTAATTAATAAAAATTAAAACCCGAATCATGGCATTCATCAAAAAAAGATATTTATGGATTCTGTTAGTAATTATTGTCGGATTAACAGCTGTTTTATACGAAAGTAAAAATCTCATCCCCAATAATACCTGCACTGTACAGTCAGGACCTTTTGAATTAGCATTGAATATTAAGGGAGAGGTACAAGGTAAAAACGCAGTGGTTATTAACCTGCCCGATGTTATGAAAAGAAGAAGCCTGCGGATCTATCAAATAAAAATAAAAGATATGATACCGGAGGGAAAACTTGTAAAAAAAGGCGATTGGATTGCTACACTCGATGCTGCCGATATTAATCAGAAAATACAAAATAACCAACAAGAACTTACACGCCATCTGGCCGAGTTTAACGATGCTAAAATCGACTCGGCCATACAATTAACCAAATTGCGCGAAGAACTGCAAGAGTTTAATTACGATTTGAAATATAAAGAACTGGAGTTGGAACAGGCAAAATACGAGTCGCCGGCATACCAGCGAAAAAAGCAGGTGGAGTATAATAAAACCATTAGGCAAATGGAGAAAAAACGCCGCGATTATGAACTTACCCGGTTAAAATTAAAAACCCAAATAAAGCGAAAAGAGGATAATTACAACGAAGATGTTCAAACCGACTCGCTTTTAAAACAGGCATTAATGGCCTGCCGCGTAAAAGCACCAAAGAATGGAATGGTAATGTATGCCAAACTATGGGGCGGACGAAAACTGCGCGTGGGCGACCAGGTTAGCAGGTGGAATCCGGCCATTGCAACTCTCCCCGACATGTCGGTTTTAGTTTCGGAAACGTATGTAAAAGAAATTGACATTACTAAAATTGCTGTGGGCGACAGTGTGGAAATAACCATCGATGCACTTCCAAACAAAAAGTACAACGGTATTATTGACAAAATTGCAAATATAGGGCAAGAGCTTCCCGGATTCGACACAAAAGTTTTTAAGGTTATTATTAATATGAATGAACATGGCAAAGAGATAAAACCGGCCATGACCACAAATAATAAAATTATTTTAACGAAACTCGAAAATGCCGTTAAAATACCACGCAACTGCCTGTTTTCTAATGATGGAGATACTTTTGTATTCTTAAAAACCGAGGGCAAAATTGTTAAAAAGAGAGTAACAAAAGGGTTTGAAAACGATACTGAGATTGTTATTAAATCGGGGCTAAATATTGGCGATATTATTTTAAACACAGCTCCCGAAAACAGAGACCAAATTAAATTTATTGAGGATAAATAGTTTTTGTTTTTAACCGGTTAAAACCGAACTTAGCACAACCAATTTTTTTTAGAAGCACCTGAAATGTTGCAGAAAAACAGGCCCGATATTTATCTGTTTAATCCCACTTTCGAATATGCTGTGGCAAACGGGAATGCATCGTGGCAGCCCAACAAGCTGTTGCAAAAAATGGAAAACGACCTATCTACTCTCCCCCTCTTTTTTTCTCAACCCGGCGATGTAATTTTAACCGACAAAATTCCTTCTAAGAAATTTATTAATTCACTAAAGCAGATAAATATTGCCTCGCCCCATTTTTCAGAAAAAGACACCTTTACAAACAACAAAGTGTTTATTGAATCGGATAAAAACAGATTGCTCCCCTGGGGCTGGAGTCCGGCAGCCCACAAACTTCTATCGCCACTGAAAAACAGTTGTTCTGCCGAGTTTAAAGATTCGCCTGTTTTTAATTGGCATGTCCGGCAAAAGCACTTTTATTCGCGCAAATTCTCGCTCGAAATTTTAACCTCACTTCTTGCCAAATTCCCCGACGAGCGTTTTATTTCAAAAGAATATCTGCCAAAAATAGTAACAGGTAAACCCGGGTTTAAAAAGCAGATTGAGGAGTGGGAGAAAATTATGGTAAAAGCACCATGGAGTAGCTCGGGACGAGGCTTGCAGCCGGTTACAAAAACACCGGTGCATGAAAAAGTGTGGGAAAAATTACTGGGAATTATAAGCGAGCAGGGATTTGCCATTGTCGAACCATTTTTAAACAAAGTGTTCGACCTTGCCTTTCAATTTCAGCTCGAAAAAGGGAGAGTTACATTTTTAGGAACCAGCCATTTTTTAACCAACAAAAAGGGCCAATATGTGGGAAACAGTTTAAACGGGTTGCCTTCGAAAGTTGAAAACGATGTTGCCGAATTTATTAAACTTGTTCGGGGCAAAATTATTAAGCCTTTAATTAAAATTATTGAATCGAGCGAACTTGCAAAAAATTACGAAGGTTTTTTTGGTGTCGACACACTCATCTTTCGCGACCGGAATAATGTATTAAAAATAAATCCCTGTCTCGAAATTAACGTAAAACAAACCATGGGACTGCTATCGTTACAACTCGAAAAACTGATAGTAAACAACCGAAAAGGTGAGTTTAAAATCTATTACCAACCGGGCGAAAATTTTATAAAATTTGCACAAACAATGGAGAGAAAATATCCGTTACAGATTACAAATCGAAAAATTGAGTCGGGGTTTTTGGCAATAACCGAAGCCACCGAAACAACGCTTTTTGGTGCCTATATTTTAGTTTAGCAAAAACATACTCGAACCTCAAATTGCTTTTCTTTTCCTTTTTCACTATTTTTAATCAGAATCAATTTCAAGAATTATGAAAAATATGGAATCGCATCACACATCGAAACACTCCATTCCCAATAAAATTTACGAGCACGAGTTAAACAAACTTCAAATTGAACTGGTAAAACTGCAAGAGTGGATTAAGCTAAAAGGGCTAAAAGTGGTTGTTATTTTCGAAGGGCGCGATGCTGCCGGGAAAGGAGGAACCATTAAACGGATTTTACAGTCGCTAAACCCACGCATTTGTAAAGTGGTTGCACTTGGCACACCCACCGAGCGCGAAAAAACACAGTGGTATTTTCAACGCTATGTTGCCCATTTACCTGCCAAAGGAGAAATGGTTCTGTTCGACCGGAGTTGGTACAATCGTGCCGGCGTTGAAAAAGTGATGGGATTTTGCACCCCCGACGAATATTGGGAATTTCTGCGCTCGTGCCCAAATTTCGAAAGGATGTTAATCCGTTCGGGAATTATTTTGTTAAAATACTGGTTCTCGGTAAGCGAAGAGGAGCAGGAGAAACGGTTTAAAGCACGAATAAAAGACCCAACAAAACGGTGGAAACTGAGTCCGATGGATTTAAAATCGCGCGAGTTTTACACCGACTATTCAAAAGCAAAAGATGAGATGTTTGCCTACACCGATACAAAGATAAGTCCGTGGTATATGGTTGATGCCGATAATAAAAAACGGGCGCGCTTAAATTGCATTCATCATCTGTTATCGAAAATTCCATACGAAGATTTAACTCCCGAGCCGATTAAACTTCCTCCGCGCACCGAGAATAAATCGTATGTTCGGCCTCCACTCGAAGAGATGACTTTTGTTCCCGATTTATATAAAGAATACGACGATTAATTACAATACTTCGTTAAATTTTTGTTTCTCGCAAAGCCGCAAAGTCGCAAAGGTCTGATTTTTAGCAAATTACGACAACCACTTTATGCCTTGTAATTCTCTGTTTATGAGATGTTTATAAAAATGTACCGAACCATTATAATTAGGGTCTGCCGGAAAATAACTAAACACGTGATACTCAGCCAGATACACTATTCGAACTTTTAACAGGTTAAAGTATTTATATATATCTGCACTTCGCAAAATCCAAATCTGACACACATCTGAGCTTTTCAGCAGACCCTAATTGTCGCGAGTTTTTGTCATATCGAAAAGGTGAATTGCCTGTTCGCCCAAAAACCCCCGGAATAGTTTTTTCTGCCCGTTCTCTTCAATAAAGCCACGTTGTGCCAGCTCGTAATAGGCGTAGGTCCAAAGAATTTTTTCAACTCCATATTCACCCCTCACCTCTACTCCTTCTTTTACTGCTTGCGTTGCCGACTGCTGCAATTTGCTTCCCTTTTCACCTTCAATATGCTCTTTCATTGGTACACCGGCTGCAGCCAGTGCCCGGCAGGTGGTTTCCAAATCGGGCCACTCAGCAACATTCTGTTCATTTATATAGGCAGTAAAATGGTTCACCGAATTTCCGTGTAACAAAACCCAGGCTGCGTATTGCGACACATCGTTCAGTTTAATTACATCTTCTTTCTGAGGAATTTTCCATGGGCGCCGGAAATATTGAGTTAAATCGGCAATTAAAAGTTCGGCAGCTTCTTTTGGCAATTCACCATCGTTGCGTAATGTGGCAAGCAGTTCAATGCTGCTATTCGACAAAATATAGGGTGTGTCTTTTACTGTTTTATTGATTACTTTTTGTGCCCAATCGGGGAGCTCACTTACCTCGAGCTGACTGACAAATATTTTAGGGAAGTGGTCTTCCCGATGTTCGAAATGAATGGCATTTAGTCGTTTTTTCTCGAACTTATATTTGGCTGCCAATTGGTAACCCAAACAAGTAAGAATATGTTTTATTGCTCTAATTCCTTCGGGCTGCTCGCCGGTGTGCGTATTAAATGTACGCAGGGCAATATGGTCGGTTACTACTTTCCCTCCACGTTGCAGAACCATTTCGCGATATTTATCGGCATACGAAACTCGTTTTATGTATTGCAACCACAACCGCTCTAAAAGTTCCCGGGTAATCTCATTTGCTTTTCGTTTCATAATAAACTGTTTATCAGCTTAAACACAAAAAGCGAGGTTTTTGTTTCCGAAATTTAAATGTTTAAAAGTATTGTTTTTCTGACAAGAAATTCATATGCCCTGAGCCGGGGAAAAAGAATACCCGTAAACTATTGCCGGTTATGTGACATAAATTCGTACACTGCCTTTTTATCGAAAAATTCGGTTGCGCCACGCTTTGTTGTATTTAATGCGCCGGCAGCATTCCCAAAACTTAACGACTCTTGCAGTGTGTGCCCAAGCAGATAGGAGTGTAAAAACGCAGCTAAAAATGCAACACCCGAGCCAATATTATCGACCATTGTAATTTTATAGCCGGCATCGTAAAATACTCCGTTGGTTTTATGAAATGCAAAAACACCTTTCGACCCGCGGGTAATTAATACCAAATCGAGTTTGTATTTTTTTGCCAGCTTTGCACCAAACTCCTCAATGTTTTCAGAATGATTTAATTGTAGCTTGCGTTCTAAAAATTCAATCTCTTTCTCCTTAATTCGAACAATATTAGAACTCAAAAGCAACTCTTCTACCACCTTTTTGTCGAAAAAATGTTCGAATAGTTTTAGGTCGAAAAAGTGAATTGAGTCGGGCGACTCTTTTAGCAGTTCGCGCAAAGTATTTTTCGAAAGGCCAAAACGCTGTGGCAACAATCCGTAAAAAAGGCAATTGGTATTCCGTGCAAGTTTTAACGCTTCGGCAGAAAACTCAATGTGGTCGAATGCAACATCCTGAATTACTTCGTAGTGCGGTTCATTATTCCTATCGAAAGTAATATTTATTGTTCCTGTGGGAAACTCATCGTCTATTTGAACATTTCTGTCGGAAATGCCCAGCTCCTTAATCTTGTTTAGCGCAGCATCTCCCAAGTTATCGTACCCGAGGCGCGACAACAAAAAACCGTTTCCACCAAAAGAGTTCCACCTAAAAACCATATTCAGCGGTGTACCTCCCAAAACTCTTCCATTTGGCAAAACATCCCAAACTACCTCTCCAAATGCAACAATACTTTTCACTTATATTTTTTTTTGAGCTACCAAAAATAGAATAAATTCATGGCTAATCAAACAGAAATTCTAACCAAATAGCTTTTGTTTTTATTAACCTGAGTTCGATAT
>WGCT01000299.1 GCA_015493625.1 Draconibacterium sp.
AAACCAAAACAATAAACAAATACTGGATAAACTAATGGCCTATTTAAATAAGCTAAATGCCGATAAAAAATACGATTACATTTTTAATGCATCGAATATTTTAATAGGTAGAGAATCTGATAATTTAACTGCCGTAGTTTTAAAAGCGTTAAACGAAGATTACCAAAAAGAGAAAAAAACAAAATAGTTTTAAAAAATATTTAAAGCAAATCCGGAAATATTTCCGGATTTTTTTTTGAAAAAAATGTAGTTTTGAGCGATATGTTTGCAGATAAATACCTACAAAAACAGAAGAATAAAGCAAAGCTGAAAGTACAACCCCACAGTGGGCTCGGTATTTCGGTTGTAATTCCCTGTTTTCGCGAACCCGGCATTTTACAAACAGTAGAGTCGTTAAATCATTGCTCGCTCCCCCACTGTTCGGTCGAGGTAATTATTCTTATTAATCATTCGGAGACTGCAACTAATGCAGTAAAAGCATTCAACCATTCAACAAAAGAAACTGTTGATTTGTGGATCTCAAAAAATAAAAAAGAAGGCATCAGCTTTTTCGCAATTGGACCGGTTGCATTACAAAAAAAGTGGGCAGGTGCCGGACTGGCACGAAAAAGTGGAATGGACGAAGCGGTTCGGCGGTTTAACCTATTACAAAAACCTAACGGAATAATTGTTTCGCTCGATGCCGACACACTGGTTGCCGAAAATTATTTTATTGAAATTGAAACCCATTTCAAAAAACACCCTAAACATGCAGGAGCAACTGTTTTATTCGAACACCAAACTTCGGGGCTGAAAAAAAAGCAGCTTGAAGGGATAAGATTTTACGAAAAATACCTTGCCTATTATAAAAAAGCGTTGCAATTTACCGGCTATCCGTATTCGATGTTTACTGTGGGCTCGGCATTTGCCGTAACTGCCGAAGCGTATGTAAAACGCGGCGGAATGAACCGTAGACAGGCCGGTGAAGATTTCTATTTCCTTCAAAATTTGGTGCAAATCGGAAAAGTTGGAGAAATTACATCCACCAAAGTCTTTCCATCGGCACGACTGTCGGACAGGGTGCCATTTGGTACCGGACCCATTTTGCAAAAATGGATGAACGACGAAGAGGATTTAACCGTTTCTTTTAATTTCCAGGTATTTGCCGATTTAAAAAAACTTTTCGATATAAAAGAAAAATTCTTTTCAATTAACGAAACAGCTTTCGCAAAGCTAATTACAAAGCTACCCGAATCGATTAAACAGTTTTTAGAAGAGGATAATTTCTGGAACGAATTAAACGATTTAAACAAGAACTGTTCGACAGCCGAAACATTTAACTTGCGTTTTTTTTATCAATTCAATGCTTTTAAAATTCTTAAATTCTTAAACTTTGCTCACAATAAGTTTTACCAAAAAGCCAATTTAGAGAATCAAATAGCAATTCTTAACAATTCTTGTAATGAAGAACAATAAAACCGGAATTAATTCACTCGCAATTGTTGCACTGTTCTTTTTGAACAAATATAATCGCATTCAATCAACGATAAAGTACCGATTAACGTTACGGTTTCTATACTACCCACCGAAGGAAAAATTTGGGTAATTTATTACACATATTCAACCCTGCTTTGCTTTTATAAAAAGAGGTAATGTAAAGGGTTAACTACATTGAATAACGAGAGGAAAGAAGTAAGGGAGTAGTGGCATCCTAATTAAAAAGGAATTAAACAAAATAAACCTATTTAAGCGGAGCGGCAAATTTTAAAACATCGGCATCGGTAATTTCTTTATCGCAAAGAATAATTAATCGTTCAATAACATTTCTAAATTCACGGATATTTCCTGTCCAGTTAATTTTTTGCAGCTCTTGAAATGCCTTTTCTGTAATTGTTTTTTCGGGCATTCCATATTCGCTGCAAATTTGTTTTGTAAAATGTTTAGCGAGTAATGGAATGTCGTTTAATCGCTCGTTTAGTGTTGGAACCTGAATAAGAATTACACTGAGGCGGTGATACAAATCTTCGCGAAAGTGTTTTTCGGCTATTTCGTTTGACAGGTTTTTGTTGGTTGCTGCAACTACACGCACATCCACTTTTATCTGCTTGTCGCCTCCAACTCTGCTAATTACATTCTCTTGCAGTGCCCGCAACACTTTTGCCTGTGCAGAAAGACTCATATCGCCAATTTCGTCGAGAAAAAGAGTGCCTCCATTTGCCTGTTCAAACTTACCTTTTCGTTGTTTAACGGCCGAAGTAAAAGCTCCTTTTTCATGGCCAAAAAGCTCGCTCTCTATTAGCTCCGAGGGAATTGCCGCGCAGTTAACTTCGACAAACGGCCCCTTAGAACGATTGCTTTGGTTATGAATCCGGCGTGCAATTAACTCTTTTCCCGATCCGTTTGCACCGGTTATTAAAACGCGGGCATCGGTGGGAGCAACACGGTCGGCCATTTTTAAAACTGTTGTAATGGCTTCCGAATTGCCAATAATCTCATATTTCTTGTCAACCTTCTTTTTTAGGATTTTTGTTTCGGTGACTAAACTCGATTTATCCATTGCATTACGAATGGTAATAAGTAGCCGGTTTAAATCCAGTGGCTTTTCGATATAGTCGAATGCTCCTTTTTTTATCGAATCAACAGCTGTGTCGATGTTACCATGCCCCGAAATCATAACAACCGGAGTGTCGGGAGCAAGTTTTGTCAGATGTTCCAATACTTCAATCCCATCCATTCCGGGCATTTTTATGTCGCAAAGAACAATATCGTATTCGGCATTTTTTATTTTGTCTATTCCTTTTATGCCGTCTTCGGCCAAATCAACCTCATATTTTTCGTACTCCAAAATATCTTTTAGTGTATTCCTGATGCTTCTTTCGTCGTCGATTACTAATATTTTTGACATATCTGTTTTCTTTTTAATGTTGTAAAAATAGTTTAAGTTGGTGGGAAATAAACAAGAAAACATGAAATATTTCGAGAATTGCAAGTTTATTATTGTCTATATTTAATGAAGTTTGGAATAGGAATAGTTTCAAATTGAAGGTGTTTATCGTTAACGGTGATTTTTCGAGAGCCCCGATGTACATTGGGGTTGGTTTCAGTAACAAAACTCGGTTTTTATTGAATTACACGCAACATATAAAAAGAAAAGCCGGATTCCTCTGAACCCGGCTTAACAACCTTCAACTACTAACCGATTTTATAACCCAAAAATCTTAAAGTAAAAGCTATGAACTATTTACTTTGAATTGTCTGGTACAAATTAAATAAGAGTTAGAAAATTGGTCTGTAACTCAGGTCACAAAAGTCCCGAAAAATCGATAAAATTTCTCGAAAGTTTGATTTTTCCATCATTCTCAAGTTTTTTCAGTAATCGGGAGATTACTTCGCGCGAAGAATTTAATTGTAGAGCAAGCTCCTGATGCGTACCTGAATACGTTGTTACTCCTGTACTTTGGTTTTTATCGATAAAATATTTTACCAAACGTTCATCGAGTTTTAAAAATGCAATCGAATCAACCGTTTCAACTAATTCGCGAAAACGATTCTGAAAAGTGTACATAACAAATTGTTTCCACTCGGGATATTTTGAGATCCAGACATCAAGCATCTCTACCGGAATTAAAAGGACTTCTGTTCGCTCTTCGGCAACCGCATTAATGTTACTTTTTAGCTGCGCCATACAACAAGTTAACGACATGGCACAAATTTCGTTTTCGTTTAAATAGTAAAGAAGTAACTCATTCCCGTCATTGTTTGTTCGCGACACACGCACCGAACCTCTCAAAATTAACGGGAAGCTGGATATAAACTGCCCCTCGCGAATTAATATTTCGTTTGCTTCAAAAACCTTTTCAATTCCAACCGATAGAATTTCATTTTGAAGTTCTTTTTCAAGAAAGCTATATTTTTTACTAAACTTTTTCACGTATCAAACGGAACAAATGTCCTCTATTAAAACATATCTCTCATTTTCGCGAAAAACGATTTTTCGGCAGCTGAAGGGCCTCCTTGAAAACCCGGAGAATCTTTAAGTTTTTCCAATACTCTTTTCTCTTCATTGCTTAGTTTTTTCGGAATCCAAACATGAACACGAACAAGCAAATCGCCTTTTCCATATCCATTTACATCGGGTATTCCTTTTCCACGCAACCGCAAAATCTTTTCGGGTTGTGTGCCAGCTTCAATTTTCACTTTTACTTTACTGTCGACTGTTGGTATTTCGGCGGTTGTACCCAAGGTAATTTCGGGAAACGAAAGGAAAAGGTTATAGATTAAATTGTTCTCGTCTCGCACCAATTCCGGGTGCTTTTCTTCGGTAATAACAACCAGTAAGTCGCCATTTAGACCACCGCGGCGGCCTGCATTTCCTTTATTCGAAACATTCATCTGCATGCCTTCGCCAACACCGGCCGGAATCTTAATGGTAATTATCTCTTCGTCGCGCAAAACTCCTTCGCCGGCACAAAAATTACACTTATCAGTAATAATTTTTCCGTCGCCATGGCAGGTAGGACAAACCGATGACGTTTGCATTTGCCCAAGAATGGTATTTGCAATACGTGTTACTTGTCCTGTTCCCCTGCAGGTTCCACAGGTTGAATGCGACGAACCATTTTTGGCACCTGTACCACTACAATGTTTACAGGCAACGTATTTTTTTACCTTTATTTTTTTCTCAACACCGTGCACCACTTCCGAAAGAGTAAGCTTTACTTTTACGCGCAAGTCGGATCCACGACTTACATGACGGTTACTACTCCGGCTACCGCCAAAACCACCGAAACCACCAAAG
>WGCT01000300.1 GCA_015493625.1 Draconibacterium sp.
ATTTTGGTTCGTTTAGAAAAATTAATGAATACAATTAAACTTGTTGCTACCGATTTAGACGGAACGTTTTTAAAAAACGACCGCTCGATAAGTTCTAAAAATTTAGATGCTTTGCGGCTGCTTGGCGAAAAAAATATTGTTCGTGTGGCAGCCACCGGACGTAATCTTCATAAAGTTAAAGAGGTGCTTTACCACGATGTCCCTTTCGATTTTATTGTTTTTTCGTCGGGGGCAGGTGTATTCGACTGGAAGCATAGCGAACACCTTTTTCGCAAAAATATTAACCCGTTAACTTCATCAAAATTAATTCACTTTTTCATTAAAAAGCGGTTAAATTTTCATGCATTCTTTCCGGTTCCCGAGAATCATAAACACTGGTATTTCAGAGGCGATAAAAAATGCGAGGAGTTCGAGCGGTATTTCGACTTTAACAATGCGTTTGCTTCCGAAATAAAACCCGGTTGTTTCCCCGATACAGAGCTTTGTCAGTTTCTGATTATTATTCGCGAAGACCGAAATGAGTTTGAAAATATTAAAGCCGAAATTGAGGCAATATCTTCCGAAATTCGTGTAATCAGAACTTCGTCGCCAATAACAAAAGGATACATTTGGGTTGAGGTGTTTCATAAATTGGTGTCGAAAGGAAACGGAGTGCAACACATTTGCGATTTGCTCGACATAGAATACGGACAAACTCTGGGAATAGGAAACGATTATAACGATTTCGATTTACTGGATTTTACCGCCTATTCTTTTATGACAGATAATGCACCTTCCGAAATCTCGGAGTTGTATAAAAGTGCCCCGTCGAACGAAGACGATGCTTTTGCTTTTGTTGCCGAAAAGATTCTTTAACCGATTTTCAGACTTTAGGAAGACGGATATTAAAAAATGGAAATACGGGTAGCAATCGCAGTAAAATAACTTGCAAAACAGAAATTCATTCATTACTATTGATACACCAATACAATTTCATTTAACCCTATGGAAGAGGAAAACCGGAATTTAAAACGAATTTAATGGAGTGGTACTTTGTTCTTGCACTAATTGGAACCGGACTGGCTGCCGGTTTTATTAATACAACTGCTGGTGGTGGTTCTATGCTTACATTGCCGTTGTTAATGTTTCTCGGTCTTCCGGCAAATGTTGCTAATGGTACAAATCGCATTGCAATTCTTTTGCAAAATATAATTGGCGTAAATACTTTTCGTCAGAAAAAAGTTCTCAATTTAACAACCGATTATAAATTGGCAATTCCCGCAGTAGCAGGTTCGGTATTGGGGGCATTTTTTGCCGTCGAAATTGATGTATTGCTGTTAAAAAAAATAATTGCAGCATTAATGGTTGTTTTGTTTTTATTGGTTGTTTTTAAACCCGATATTTGGGTGAAAAAGCAAGCAGGTGCAGTGAAGGCAAAACCCGGCTTGTTGCAATATTTTATTTTTTTGTTGATAGGTTTTTATGGTGGATTTATTCAGATGGGAGTGGGGTTGTTTCTCTTGGCAGGACTGGTGCTTGGAAGTGGTTACGATTTGGTGAAAGCAAATGCCGTAAAAGTTCTTATCGTTTTGTTGTATACCATTTTTTCTTTGGGAATATTTATTTATCACGGGCAGGCAAATATTGTTGCCGGACTAATTCTTGCTGCCGGAAATATGGGCGGTGCCTGGCTAGGAGCAAATTTTGCAGTTAAGGGCGGTGCAAAATATGTTCGGTATGTTTTAATTGCTGCACTTGTAATTGTTATTCTGAATTTGTTCGGGGTGTTTGGCTGAAAAATAAGGAGCAAAGAGAAGAGCTTTTATCCTAAAAAAGTAATCCACAGCGGAATAATAATAAGCGACAGCAGTGTGCCCAAAACAACAATGCGAGCCAGCAGTGTTGTTTCCAGTTTATATTGAACAGAAAGAGCGTACGGCGTTAATCCCAGCGGCATTGCAGCATCTATAACCGACGACTTTAGTAGTTGCGATTCAATATGAAAGAGATGTAGCACTTCGAAAAAGAGGAGTGGCAGAAAAAACATAGTAACGCCAATCCATAACAGAACGTTCGACCACTCTTTTTTGCTTCCGGTTTTATGAAATCCCAAAAAAATGCCCAACGAAAAAAGTACAACTGCTGTTACCGAATTGGCAAAAAGCTGTACTGTTTTCGACAAAACGGTTGGTACCTCAATTTTAAATACAACAATTGCCAGACCGACAAAAACCGAAATAAGCAGTGGGTTTTTCACCAGACTAAAAACCAATCTTTGCGGTTCGAACTTCTCTTCTCCGAAAATCTCGATTAAAACAATTCCGAGTGTTAGCAGCCAAAAAACATATACGGCAGAAATAATGGCTGCAACCGGAAGAATTTGGTCGCCAAAAGTATTTTGTAAAACCGGCATTCCCAAATAGGCAATGTTTCCAAAAGGCAGAATCAGAAATAGCGACCTTCGCATTTTATTCGATAAACGGAATATTTTCGCGATAGGAAAGGGGAGCAGAAAACATAAAACAATATATGCTGAGTTGATAAAGATAAGGTTTGTGTACGATTGTTCGCCAATTTCGAGGTGCATTAACGACGCAACAACCAATGCAGGAAACCCGATGTAAAGTGCATATTTATTTAAAATTTCGACCCAATTTTTTGTGTCTGATTTAATTCGTGAAAAGAGTGCTCCGGCAAAAATTACCAGAAATAGCGGGAGTACTGTTTTTACTGCAATTAGGAGTGTTTCCATTCTCCATAGTTTATGTGCTTACGAATATCGGTAACAAACATTCCGGCCTTTTTTGCTGCGGCAATTCCCAAATCGCCATCTTCAAAAACCTGGCAAAAACGAGGCTCAACACCAATTCTCTGGGCACATTCTAAAAAGGTTTCGGGCTCGGGTTTGTGGCGGGTTACATCGTTTGCCGAAACAACAGCATCGAAATATTTTTCCAGTTTCAATGCCTTTAACTGAACTTCGGCACTTTTTTTACTTGCGCCGGTACCAAGTGCCAAAGGGAGTTTTCCATAATAGTTTTTTACAATGGAAACAACCTCTTCAATGGGAGTTAAAAGATGTGCCAGTTCCCAAAACGACTCCTGTTTTTGCTTTACCAGATTTTCGGGAGTTTCCGAAACGCCGTATTGCTCAATTACCCGATTGGCAAATTCAATTGTTGGGCGTCCTGTTAATTCGGTAAGAATTTCGGGGTCGAACTTAAATCCGTATTTTTTGCCAATTGCATTCCAGGTTGCAAGATGCACCGGTAGCGAATCGGACAGTGTTCCGTCCATATCGAAAATTAAACCTTTAGCTTCAGAATGTACTGTTATTCCCATAATCTCTTTGTCAGATAATTGGTTTTTGCAATTCAATTTTATGCAAAAAACTTCCCGTTTCAGCAACGGGAAGTTTCAATATTAAGAATTTTATATCTCTTTTTTCCGGTTAGTATTCCGAATAAAAGAGGTTTTACATTTAATTTACTTTGCAGGCAATGTTTCCTGTTTCAAAAAAGTCGACAATTTGTTCGGCTGCGGCAACCCCCGCGTTTAAGTTTGCTTCGGCAGTTTGTGCACCTGCTTTTTTAGGGGTAAAGAAATAGCGTCCCTCGAATTTCTCTGCAAATTCGGCGGCACAATCGGGTGTTACATCCGACATGTATTTTATGCCCGGCTTTTCCTCCATCATTTTAACCAAATCGGGTTCGTTAATTACCTCTTTACGCGCTGTGTTTACAATAATACTTCCATTTCTCCCGTGTTTTAGAACGTCGGCACTTACCGATTTTATATGTTCGTCGCGAGCCGGTACATGAATAGAAATTACATCGCTTTTTTTATAGAGTTCTTCGAGCGAATGAACCACTTTTAGCCCAATTGCAGCTGCTGCATCTTTGCTGTAACGTGTATATACAATTACTTTCATTCCCATGGCACGTGCAATTCTAAAAACGTTTCGGGCAACAAATCCAAATCCGTGTAACCCTAATGTCCGGTTACGCAGCTCGCCGCCCGGTTTCCCCGAAAATAGTTCTCTAATACCGAAGATTGCAAGTCCCACAGCCAGTTCGGCAACAGCATTTGCGTTTTGCCCGGGCGTATTCATAACAACAACACCGTTTTTTGTGGCTGTTGCTAAATCTACATTGTCGTAACCGGCTCCGGCTCTTACAACTATTTTTAGTTTTTTTGCTGCATTTAATACTTCAGCATCAAACTTGTCGCTTCTAATTATTGCTGCATCGGCTTTCGAAACAGCATCTAATAAATCTTGTTTCGAACTGTATTTTTCAAGCAGGTCAACCTTAAGTTCTGCTTTTTTAAATACTTTACTCATCTTTTTTATCGCTGCCGGTGCGAAGGGTTTTTCGGTGGCAATTAATATTCGTTTCATAATGTTTTCTGTTTTCGCTAAAAGTATTATTCCCCGCTTTTACTAACTATGATAATTATCGTTCTTTATAACCTACATTATGCACGAAAAAATGCAGAACAACAGTCCTGCATTTCCTCGTTTTATAATG
>WGCT01000301.1 GCA_015493625.1 Draconibacterium sp.
ATTATATACAAATAAAACATTCATGATAAAAGATTTCACACACAGGAGCACGATTAAGTTAAACCACTAACTTTCTCGTCTTGTGTCTTGGCTCTTGGTTCTTGATTCTAATTTTTAAATTTATGAAACTATTTTCGCTATTTATTGTATTGGCACTGCTACTCTCGTTTAATGCGGGTGCACAGGAAAAAAAGGAGACTTTTTTAATTGTAAAAGAGATTGAACATTCACCGGTCATCAGTCAGGGGCGAACCGGAACGTGCTGGAGTTTTTCTACAACCAGTTATTTCGAATCGGAAATCATGCGACTTGCCGGCGAAAAGGTCGATTTGTCGGAGATGTATTTTGTGAATTATGCTTATGTAAATAAAGCAAAACAGTATTTAATGTTTCATGGTCATAATAACTTTGGCCAAGGCGGGCAGGCACACGATGTGTCGAATGTTATCCGCGAATACGGGATGGCAACAATCGATGCATTTCCGGGTAAAAAAGTTGATGGGGTGTACAACCACAGCGAGCTGGTTAAAAAGTTAAAAGACGATTTAACGGCAGCAAACAAACGGCGAAAAGATTTCGACTTTATGGCAGCCATCGATACGGTTTATATGGATTTGGAAAAATATATCGGGCCGGTTCCACAAAAAATTGAATTTAACGGGAAAGCACTATCTCCGCTCGATTTCAGTAAAAGGGTAAAGATAAATGCTGACGATTATATTGAGCTGAGATCGTATACACACCACCCGTTTTACAAGCAATTTGTTTTGGAAGTTCCCGATAACTGGTCGCACGATTTGTATTATAATTTGCCTGTCGATGAGTTGATAGAGGTAATGTTTTATGCGCTAAACTCGGGTTACTCGATTTGTTGGGATGGCGATGTAAGCGAAAAACTCTTTCAACACAAAAACGGAAAAGCCGATTTGCCCAAAGAGCAGATTGGAAAAGTAACACAGGAGATGCGACAAAAAACTTTCTTAAACCGAAAAACCACCGATGACCATTTAATGCACATTGTTGGGTTGTCGAAAGATTCGGAAGGGAGAACCTGCTTTTATACCAAAAATTCGTGGGGAGCCGAAAGCAATAGTTACGGTGGTTATTTGCATATGACCGAAGATTTTGTAAAACTAAAAACCATCGCTTTTATGATTCATAAAGATGCGCTGCCTGCAAATATTAAAGCAAAACTGAATTTATAATGCACGAATTTACACTTACTTCGGAATATATTGAACTGGTTAAATTGCTGAAACTAATGCAGATTGCACAAACCGGTGGTCATGCAAAAATTATTGTTGAAGATGGTGAAGTAATGAGAAATGGCGAGCAGGAATTTCGTAAGCGCGCAAAATTACGTGCCGGCGATAAAATTGAAGTTTTAGGAGAAACCATATTAATAAAATAATTCCTCGGGGCTTTGCCTCGGGGTTTCCTGTTTATCTCCCTGAAATTCAGGAGAGATATCATCCGTTAAAAAACCGATGACACAGGGGTAAAATAAAGCTGGAGTAGAAGAGTCAGGTTTTATTTCGCAAATGAAATTGATTTTAGATTTTATTCGCCGCAGGAATTAAGGTCTGCCGAAGCAAAGTGCAATAAAGCGCATAGTTTTGGTTCTTACTGTGACCTATAAACTCGGCTCAAAATTTTCGTTAATCCACAAAATAACCTTGTTAATATTAATGTCGTTCATACATTTAAAATGTTTCTTCGGGCATTTTTTATGTCCCAATTTCGAACACGGGCGGCACGATAACCTTTTTACTTCCATAATTTTCGATGCAGAATCAGGCAGGTAGGGAACCATCCCAAAATCGGGTACGGTATTGCCCCAGAACGAAAGAATTTTTTTATGGAATGAAGCGGCAATGTGCATCAATCCGGTGTCGTTGGTTAATACAATTTTTGCATTGCGCACCAGCGAAGCCGATTGATTCAAACTTATTTTGCCGGCAAAGTTTAATACGTTTCCTTTCGATTGTGAGAGAATTTTCTCGCCATCGTCGAACTCCTCTTTTCCTCCCAATAAAATAACCGGAAAATCAATTTTCTGACAAATTTCCGACACCTTTTCAATTGGATATTTTTTTGTAAAATAGGTTCCGGCAATTACAAATGCCACAAATCCTTTTTGAAAAGGAACCGGCAAATCTTCGTTTTTAAATGC
>WGCT01000302.1 GCA_015493625.1 Draconibacterium sp.
AAGCGGGAATTTTAAAGAGGCACTTTTTTGGAATGAGAGATATAAATTACTGTCAGACTCGATTCGCGACAAAGAGATTCGCACCAAAATTGTTGACATGGAAATTGGCTACCAAACCAAGAAAAAAGAGCAAAAAATTGAACTGCTAACCACCGAGAACAAACTGAAAAATAACAGAATAAAAGCAGCAGTTATTATAGTTATAGCTCTTTTGTTGTTAATTGCATTAATTATATATATTCTTCAAATAAGGAAAAAACAGGCCGAACTAAAACAGAATATATTGCAACAACAAATTTTACGCGCGCAAATGAACCCACATTTTATCTTTAATGTGCTGGGCTCTATACAAAATTTCATGCTTCGAAACGACACAAAAAAAGCCTCCGTTTTTTTATCGAAATTTGCCACATTAACGCGGGCCATTCTAAACAACTCGGCTACCGAAGTAATTCCACTTACCGACGAAATAAAGATGCTGACAAACTATATTGAGCTGGAAAGAATGCGGACAAACAACAATTTCAATTTCGAAATAAATTACGACAAAGAGCTGGAAATTGATTTTATTAAAATCCCACCAATGTTGATTCAACCATTTGTTGAGAACTCGATAAAACACGGCTTTGCAAATATTGAAAACGGCGGATTGTTAAGAATTACAATTATCGACAAAGGAGACCGCGTAGTTTTTATTATTGAAGACAACGGGCGTGGCATTGAGAAAAATGACAAGCAAAATGGAGAGCACAAATCGATGGCAACAATAATTTTTGAAAAAAGAAGAAAGCTAATTCAGCAGAAATACAAGAAAGATTTTAAATTTGAGCTGATTAATTTAAACGACAGCAAAACGGGAAAAACCGGAGTAAAAGTAATATTAAGTCTTCCGATAATTGACAATGATTAAAGCCGTAATTATAGACGACGAACCAACCCTGCAGGATGTTAACAAACAACTACTTGCCGAATATTTCCCTGAAATAAAAGTAGTTGGCATTGCAAATTCGGTGAACAGTGCAGTCGACACAATCAGCCGCAATCAACCCGACTTAGTTCTGCTCGATATTGCCATTCAAGAAGGAACAGGATTTGAAGTTCTACAAAAATTACGTCCCTACACATTTAAAGTGGTTTTTATTACCGGGTTCGACTCGTATGCCATTAAAGCAATAAAATACAGTGCACTCGATTATATTCTAAAACCGGTTAACGAAATTGAATTCCAACACGCCATAAAACGAGCCGTTAACGAGATAAAAACAAAATCCGACACATCGATACAATCCGACATTTTAATGGAGTCGTTTAAAAAAGAGACACAAAGTAAAAAGCTGGTGCTAAAAACTACCGAATCGTTAAACATTGTCGATATTGCCGACATTTTATATTGCCAAAGCGACAACAGCTACACCACGTTTTATTTAACCGGCAACGAAAAAATTACTGTTTCGAAAAGTATTAAAGAGTACGATGAGTTATTAAACGAGTACAATTTTTTCAGGACACATCAATCGTATTTAGTCAATCTTAATTTTATTAAAAAGGTAGATAAGTCGGATGGCGGTTTTGTTATTATGAAAAACAAAAAAGAGATTCCTGTCTCAATCAGACAAAAAAAGTCTCTGATTAAACGTTTAAGCTATCTCTAATTTTACATTCTTCTGATTTCAGGTCGAATTCAAATACAAACCCAACAGTTTCAAATTATTACGAGTTTGTAAACAATTGTTCTTTATATTCGCAAAAAAAAGTTATGGCAAACAGCAAGCGTATTGTACTAAACACAAACAATGCGATACATTTTATTTTGCTCGAAAATATATTGTACTGCAAAAGCGAAAATAGCTATACTACTTTTTATTTAGTAAATCACGAGCCAATAATGGTTTCGAAGAATATTAAAGAATACGAGAAACAGTTGGAAAGTGCCTCTTTTTTCCGTTCGCACCAGTCGTACCTAGTAAATCTCGAGCACGTTACAAAAATCGACAAGCAAAATTCATTCACACTATATTTAACCGACAAAACAGAAATACCAACATCGACCAGAAAGAGAAAAATGCTATTACAAATTCTGCTAAATAGGCAACGTATTCAAATTTAAACCAAACGTTTTCAGTTTTCAATTAAATAACTAATTTTATCTGTTTATATTTACAGAATACAAAAAACCATTAATAAAAAACACAATGAAGACCAAGTTAATTTTTATTCTTTCCATTTTTATTTTTTTCACCATTTCATCATCAGCACAAGTAGAAGTCGATGTTAAGAAAAAAGTTAATAATCAGGCAAATAGAAGAGCGAACCAACATGCCGACGAGGCCATAGACAAAGCGTTTAACAAATTGGAGGAGGGCATTGGCGGTCTTTTTAAAAAGAAGAAAAAAAAGAAGAAAAAAGGTAACAACCAAGCTGCACAGCAGCAGCAACAAAACAGTGCAGCAGCACAAACCGAGAATCCGGCAGCACAAAAAGCGGCACCGGCAACTGCAACCGTAAAATGGAATAAATTCGATTTTGTTCCGGGCGACGAGGTTATTTTTGAAGACGGACCCGACGCCGATGAAGAAAACGGCGAGTTTCCTTCGCGTTGGGATTTATACAAAGGCAATGTAGAAATTGGCGAAGTTGATGGTGAAAATGTTATCATGTTTTTAAAGGGGGGATCTTATATTGTTCCCTATCTAAAAAATTCCAATCAAGATTATTTGCCAGACGTATTTACCATAGAATTGGATGTGTGGATTTCAAAAGGTGCTTCAACAGCCAATAGATTATGGATTTATTTAGGTGATCAAAAAAACAACAACAGAAGTGATGCTGCTCATAGATCCTTGGTTGTTATGCCTCACAGTTTAGAATTTGGTGATTCTGAAAACGATTATCCCGGAACCGAGAATATAGGTTGGACGGTAGAAAAGGAAGGCTCGTGGAAACATATTTCCATTGCCTATACCAAAGGAAAATATAAAGCCTATTTTAACGATACACGTTTAATTAATATTCCACATTTAGAAGTTAATCCAACAGGAATAACAGTCGAAGCAGGAAATGACAATATGTTTCTTAAAAACTTCCGTATTGCTAAAGGCGGTGTAAAATATTACGACCGGGTTTTATCTGACGGAAAGATAATTGTAAACGGAATTCGGTTCGATGTAAACAAAGCAACTATTAAACCGGAAAGTAACGGTGCTATTAATAAAATATTTAAGCTGATGCAAAAACAACCCGACTTAAAATTCAGTGTTGAAGGCCACACCGACAGCGACGGCGACGATGCTAAAAATATGGAACTCTCGAAAGCTCGTGGCAAGGCTGTAATGGAACGTTTAATTAGTATGGGTATTTCTGCCGACCGCCTAAAATATACCGGTTGGGGCGAGAGCAAACCAATCGCCGACAATAGTACCGCCGAAGGAAAAGCAAACAATAGACGCGTGGAATTTGTAAAATTCTAACCTTAAAAAGAACAAAATATTAAAACAACTTCGATGCACTTTTTAGTGTATCAGGGAAATTATTATTAAAACTTAAGCAAACCAAAAATGAAAAAAACGACAACAACTTTAATCGCACTCTTTTTAGTTGCCATTTTTATTACATCGTGTTCAAGCGGCCGTAAAAGAGATGCCGATTTTCTACCACCACTAAAAATAGAAATTCCCAACGAAATTAAAGGCGACAAAGAGTTGGTCGACGTTGTTCAAGCGTCGGAAAAAGCAATTAACGAATTCTCTGATAACATTGAACGAATTGCCCTTGACGGGAAAGATATTTTAAATAAAGAAGACGAAGACTTAACGCTGATGGACAAAATGAAAATGGCAAAAATGGCCGTTGAATTTATCTCGAACAGCACACAAATGGCCGCAGCTTTAGAGAAATTTGACACCTACGCAAAAAGTAAAGAAGAGCAAGGCATTATTAACGACACGCAGTTAAAAGCACTGGAACAGGTTGAACTGAGTTTCGAAAAGCGAATGAACGAAATAGAGACGAAATACGACAAATATTACAACAAATAAAAGGTTGTTGCCAGCTGAGATTCAGACAAGCAAAATGAAGATTACACTCGTTTTTATCCTCGTTTTTACATCACTAACACTTTTTGCCCAGGAAAAAATGGTGAAATTGTTCCCATTTAAATCGGCAATTATCGAGTATAAATACGAAGCTTCGATAAAAGGAACGCACATAAAATACATCGACGACTGGGGATATAAACAAGCCGACTACATTTACAAGCAGCTTAACTTTGGCGGGAACGCGGATAAAGAATATGAGATTATTATTCTGATTGGAGAGAAAGCTTACACCGTTAACCTACAAAAAAAGGAGGTGGCCATCGGACGAAATGCAACCTACAATTATTACCTGCTCAACCCCGACAGAAAGTGTACCGATATTACTGACGCGCTCACAAAAGCCGAAGGGTTTAAAATAAATGGCACCGAAAACTTTTTGGATAAAACATGTGAGTTATGGAAAGGCAGCGGCTCGAAAAAACTAACGTGGAACGGTGTTGCATTAAAAACCGAAACCAATTTTATGACGATAATTGTTGAAAAAGCAACCGACATAAAAACTGATGTTGATATTCCTACTGAAAAATTCGATATTCCACAGGATGTAAAATACATCTCGTCTGACACTTATCAGGGATATTCGGGGCTTGAACTTGATTTCTCGAATACAAACAAGATTGAGGATAAAAGTTCGGGCAGCATTAGAATTGAATTTAGTTCTGCTGATTTAGAAAGTTGCAGCAACTTTGCATATTTCACAAAAACAGGAGAGAAAGTTATTACTGAAGGAGAAAATGATTACAACAAAATTGATAACCAGCTAATAAAATCGCAACAGCACTTTTTGCACAATAATAAAACTGAATTGCCGGAATATTCAACAGCAATTTTTGTAACCAACGAGGGAGAATTTGGGAAACTACAGATAAATGAAATCGACAAAAACGGTTTTAATTTTCGGTACGTTATTTTTAATTCCGACGGAACAATAAAAAAGTATTCTGCCGAAACAAACGAGTTGCTAAAAGATGATTTCAGTTTCGCTCCCAACAAGAGTAATTCAAAAATAGAAATAACACCAAAAGGCAAAGCAAAATGCTTGGTTTTAGGGTGGTAAAAACGGACACAAAAATAATTATTATGAGACGAATTTATTTATTACTAATTGTTGTTCTTCTGGGTTCAACCAGTTTAATGGCGAAAAATGTACCGGTAACCGGCAAGTGGCTTTTAACAAAAGTCGAAATGGGCGAAAAATCACAGGATGTTTATAGCGATATAAATTTTAGAGAAGACGGATATGCTGAAATGGGAGGCAGAGTTTTTGGAAACTGGAAGTACGACAAAAAGAAGAAACTTTTCACCATCGAATCGGAAATGATTAAAGAGTTTTCAGGAGAGAGAAAAGTTGAAAAACTTAATGCTGGAGAGTTAATTTTAAAGGGGCCGAAAGTAAAAATGTTCTTCATAAAACTCGACGAGGAAAAGATAAAAGCTGAAAACGAGAACTCGGGACTGGAAGGAATCTGGAAAACCGGAAATGTTGACGGAGTTGTATATTCACTGGTATTCGAACTGCCAAACAAATTTTCATCATCCGAAAGTTCAGACGGTTCAAACTCGACAAGTAAAGGCGAATGGATTTACAATGGAAACGACAAAACCATTATAATAATGACTTCAGGAAGGAAATTTCGCGGGCGAAATAAAATCGTTGCCATGAATAAAACAGAGTTAAAACTTAAAAACAAAGGGGAAACGTTCAGCTTTACAAAATTCGAAAAACCAGATATTAAAATAGAGCGACTCACGTTTTCGGAAGATGATTTTTACGACGAAAACGGAGACTATAAATATTCGGAAGACACAGAAAAATTACCATGGAAAGATTATTATAGCATATTAGAATCGTTAAAAAAAGTGAAGCAGCTGGTGTATAATTTCAATGTACTAAACACCAATATCGATGCATTCGAAACGAAAACATTAACGGCAAATGTTGTTGTCGACAGCGATGAAGAAACCGTTATTTTCGACAACATTTTTAAAGGTATCGACCGAGCTTCAATTTCTGACGACGAAGAGATGCCCACCACTAACGCAGATTCCAACAATCCGATTTTTCCGTTCGAAGACAACTCGTTCAGGGTTGCAGGCGAGGAAGAAATCACCACTCCGGCAGGAACTTTTAAATGCACGGCTGTTGAGGCTACCGGCGATTTCGATGAGAAAATTAAACTTTGGATGATAAATGATAAGCCCGGGATAGTTGCAAAAGCAATTCTCGATCAGGAGGGAAGTTTTGGTCATTATTACCTTTTCGAATTAACAGAGATAAAATAAATTTACAATGCAAATTCCTAAAATATTGCGACAAGCAATCGACGAAGAGCAGACCGACTTTATTGTACAGCCACGGCGCACTTCCACAAAGAAAGGGTTGAAAAACAGCATCGTATTTTCTGTTTTATGGATAGGTATTCTTGTGGGATTTATATTAATTGGTGGCGACGATATCAAAAATGATTTCGACTTAACAGACATTAAAATACTAATGCTTCCTGTTATCTGGATTTCAATTGGAGTAATCCCCACACTTTTCACCATCTATTCATACTATTTTAAAACACCCGATATTTTTTTTGCATCCACACCGACAAGGTTGATTGTAAAAAATGCAAACAAAGTGAGGTCGATTGACTGGGAACAATTTACAGGAGAAATTATAAACGGAGGGTCGAGAGAAGATGCCGATCTGACTCTTGTATTACGTACCGGTTATATGAAAACAGAGGAGAGAAACGGCACAAAAACAGAACGGTTCGTACATAGTAAAATTGAGATGTCGGGCATCGAAGAGTCGGAAAAAGTAGAGCGCGTTTGCAGAAACCGGATTTCGGAAAACTTAGTAAGCCACAACAGAGTAGTGCCAGATAAAAAAGAAGAAACTATTGTTGGGTCGTTAGATAACTTTTTAAAAGGAGAAAACCCTGAATTTAAAGTTCATGCATCGAGAAGGCGGCCACTCTCCGAATCGGTTATGCTTGCCGGTGGCGGCCTATTAATGGGAGTTACCATACTTGTAATTTCATTCAACGATTTCTCGTGGATACTGGCACTGTTTATACCACTCGGATTTGCCCTTTTTGGCTACGGCATTTATACTTTGTTCGAAGGTGGAGGTACATTTGCTGCCATGCCAAAAGAGTTAATCGAAGAGTTTAAAGGTAAAATAACCATTACTCCGTGGCACGAGTATTCGGGCGATATTTCGGTAAACCTCGAGGCCGGAAAGGCAAGTGTTATCTTGGGTAAAAAAGCAATAAGTTCCGGTTATTCAAGCGACAATAATATGGGATATATTCCTGAAGATACCAGTATTTTAGGCATTACAAATGCTTTCGAAATTGGGAACATTTGCCGAAAGCGGATAAAAGAGAATGATTACTCGCCTGTAGAATAACCAATGGTAACAGGATAAACAAAAATTGAATCCTGTCTCTTATACAC
>WGCT01000303.1 GCA_015493625.1 Draconibacterium sp.
GTACTAAAGAATAACTTCATATTTTGTATCATCAAAAAAAAAGCGGTTTTAACTTCTACTATTTAATAATCCCAACAATGGTTGTGTCTCCCAATCCGTAGCCACCTTCGCTGACAAACTTTGCTCCCTCTTCGAAAAGAGGTAAAAGAATCTCAATTTTATCGTGACTTTGATTTCCCGTTTGAACCGGTATTTTTACAACCGTACTATCGTTTATTAACTTCATTACCCAAAATTCGCTCATTAAAGCATTGGTTTGAATACACTCTTTTGCCAGCACCTGCACTTCGTGTTTTGTGCTTTTGTCGAACAAAACTTTTACAATTATATTTTCGGGAATAAAAGATTTGTTGTTTAAATCGGCCAACACTTTTTCGGTTTGCGATACCTCATCTATTTGCGGTAAAATATTGGTAAACGTTCCGGTTATTACCGAACTGTCGGGCAAAATAACTTTGCATTTATTCCCAATTTTTGCATATTTATCGAATTCAAACGGAAAATTAACCTGCAATTTTAAATCGTTTGATGATAAAATGGTACACATAGCCGAACCTTTATCGGCAAACACACCGGTATTTACAATGCTTAAACTTACCAACTGACCGGTTGTTGTAGCTTTAATTCGAACAGAGCCAAACTTGTTGTCGTCGTTCATAACATAAGCTTCGGGCGATTGCATTTCGAAAAGCAGATCGCCTTTTTTAACTTTATCGCCTTGCTGAACATTTACTTTTGTAATGTAGCCGCTTATTGGTGCAACTAAATTGCTTTTATTCAGGTAAATTGTTTTCCCCGAAAGCTCAATGTAATCTGGGATATTCCCTTTTGTAATTCCGGTTAACCGAACCTGTGCTTTCGAAATCGAGCCGGCACGTTCTTTTGTTTGTGGCTTGCACGAAAACAGAAGCGCCAATGCCAGAAGAAACAGTACTGTTTTTGATGAACTATTCATGTGAATTTTAATGCCTTAAATGGTGAATCTTTCTATTTAATAATTCCAATAATTATACGAGTTTATAAGTGCCTGCTTTTGCATTTCCAACAAAAGCGACTCTTGTTTCTTTGCTGAAATATCGCGTACCAGATTTTTATAATCCATTACCGAAACCTGTGCCTGCGATAATTCGAACGCATATAACTTTAGCAGTTGCCGGTACTCTTTTAACTGCTTGTTTACAATGAGCAATCTGTTATCAACCGATGCTATTTGAGTTAAATATTTGTTTTTATTGGTGTTGTGTTTTCTAATAAAACTTTGTTTTTCGAAATCGAGAGTTTGCATTTTGATAAACGATTTATCGTGAACAATTTTTTTCTGATTTCCATCGAAAATATTCCACGAGAAGTTAACCCCTGCGGCAAAACCAAACCGGTTTAAAGCGGGAAGATATACTGCATTCATTCCGGCGTTGGCAAACAAATTAAGCTGTGGTTTATATTTTTGGTCGAAAATAGAGAGTTCTGCTTCAATATTTAAACTGTCGAGTTTATAGCTTTTTAAAAACTGCGATTGCGAAACCGTATCGGGTTTTAATTCATAGTTTACATCTTCTATTTCAACCCGGGTTGTATCATCAATTCCGCAGAGCAGGTTCAGGTCCGACAGGTTATTTTTATAACGGGTTAAAAAATCGTCATATTCAATTTCATAATTCTCCAGTTCAATTTTCATCAGCAGCAAATCGGTCTGTTTATAAATGGCATTTTCAACCAGTTTCTGCATTGTCTCAACCTGTTTTTTTAATCTCTCTATTAAATCGGCACTAATAGCACTCTGTTTTTTTACTTTTAGGCAAAGCAGGTACTGATGACTTACCAGAAGTTCTAATTCGTGTTTGGTAAGTTTAATGTTGTTTTCGTTTAATTGCGATGTAATATCGGCTTTTTGCGAATATGCTTTTTGTCGCGTTCCCATTAAAAGCGGTTGTGTAACCGATACCACTGCGTTGTATTGCCCGCCGTCGGAAACGGCTAAATCGTATCCGGTATACGAATCGGCACCTTTCGAAACAAACTCGAATTTATTGCCGTTATCGTGCGAAATAATCGGAGCAAACAATACTCCTGCTTCCACATTTACCTGTGGTTTCGAAAGCATACTTTTTACCTGTTCCATATCGAGCTGAATAATTTTATTATCGTTTTTACTTTTATTAATTAACGGGCTGTTAATTTGTGCCTGCTCAATATAATATGCTAAATTCCGGGTTTGAGCTCCGGCAAAAAGTGCTGCGAATAAGATTGTAAACGATAACAATACAAACTTCATATATGATTTTTATTTTTGGTTTATTTGTAAAAAATATAACTGAAAATTGCAAATTACTAAATTGGTTAATTATACAATAAGATTATTACAAAAATGTGTTCCCTATTTTACAAATGGTTGAAATAGTCAATCGTTAATTTCCACTTTTTTGTACCTGACAGTACCTTTTGTGTAGTTTCCCAACTGAATGGAATCGACCGGACAATGGTGCAAACAGCGTAAACACATATCGCAGTCGAGGCCAAATTTTATCCCCTCGTCGAACCGGATATTCTCGCGCGGACACCCTTTTACGCACAGCATACATTCAATGCAAATATCTTTTATTGAATAAAACTCGGGAATATATTTTGTATACTGGTTGTGAAATGATTTTTTTGTTTTTTCGGGAATTAAGAATGCCAAATACGAATACCATTTTTTTGCTGTTTTTAACTTCGCCCCTTTTTCAATCCGGTTAATAAATCTTGCAAGTTTTTTGTCGATATTTCTTGAATGGAAGAATTTCAGAATCTTTTCGGTTCGCGAATTTTTTTTTGCAAAAAGTGCCAAGGCATCGGTTGCCGGCATATAAAAATCTTGGGCAGCCACTGCTTTCATTCCTTTTGTTTTGCTTATTTCTACGAGCTCGTAAATTGCATTGACCGAAAGGAATGCTTTTGTACAAAAAAATGCAATGGGTTTATTTAACGAATCGATATTTTTTAAAAGAAGTTGAGCCAGCTCAGGTGCCGACAAATCGTAAACCGGAAAACCAATAAGAATGAGATCGGAGTTTCTATCAATATGCGAAATGCTGCGATTGTTTATTCTTACACAATTAACGCTGTGTTGTTTCGCTGTAAGTTGTTTTGTGAGTTTGTCGGTAATAAACTTTGTATTCCCTGCCCCCGAATAGTAGTAAAGAGATATTTTCATTGAATTCCTTTAGCAACGGCAACTGTTTTTTAAAGCTTCGCCATCTCTTCTTTTAACCATTTCGGACGATTTGTTGTAATGCCAATAACTCCCATTTTTTCAAGTTTCTTAGCTTTTTTCGGATTGTCTACGGTCCAGGTAAGTACCTCTAAATGGTTCTCTTTTGCCAAATTAACCACCTCTTTTGTAATAATCGAATATTTTAAATCTACGCCTGCCAATCCATTTTCGGCTGCCAACTTTATTTTTTTATTCAACCCCGACTTCGACGAACTCAGCCAGTAACATTTATTGTTAGGGAACTCTTTTTGTGCCTGCACAATAACGTCCCAATCGAAGCAGATAAAAACAATCTGACTCGCTTTCCCACTTTTGTTGACGCACTTTTTTAATTCGGGCAAAACCTCTTTGCCGCATTTAATCTCAACCACCAGCTGTTTTCCTTTCGGAATGGTAGCAATCATCTCTTTTAAATATGGAATTTTTTCTCCCTTAAATTTTTCGCCTTTCCAACTGCCTGCATCCAAATCGCGCAGTAAAATCGAAGGCGTTTTTTTTATAACCAGATTTGTTTTTCCCGAGCAGGTTCTTTTTGTTGAACTATCGTGAATAACCATTAGCCGGTGGTCTTTTGAAAGATGAATGTCTAACTCAACTGCATCGGCACCCAACTGCCATGCCATTTTTGCCGAAGCCACCGTGTTCTCGGGAGCGAAATGCGATGCTCCGCGATGTGCAATTATTGTACTCTGTGCCATTAAACTCATTGTAAAAAGAAGTAAAATTGAGGTAATTTGAATTTTCATTTTTTTCTATATTGCAGGAACTCGAAAGAAAGATTGTCTATCTCTTTTATTTCGGACTCCAAATTATTAAATGGTTTTCTCTATTCACAAACAGTTGAATTAGTTAATTTGTAATTGACGAGTAAAAGTAATGGTTTTTTCGACTTAATTAAAGTG
>WGCT01000304.1 GCA_015493625.1 Draconibacterium sp.
TAAAAACTTTAACCAACTTTTTCTTTTCAACATTTTTTTAATTTTTATTTTAAACCAACAACAGTGCTTTTTGTATTTTAAACAAATATCATATTTTTCATTTACAAATACTAGTTTTATTGCAATTTAGTTACTTTTATCGCACAAATATTTAAATGAAAAACAAAGACTTTTTAGCTATTGGGGCCGCTCTTGGAGCTGCTTTTTTTTGGAGTTTCTCGTTTGTGTGGTTTAAAATTGCACTCTTGGCATACAACCCACTCACTATTGTAATTTTCAGACTACTTATTTCTGCCATTCTGGTAACTGCTATTGCATTATTAACAAAACGGTTACAAAAACCATCGCCCCACGATTTACGCCTCTTTTTTTTAATGGCTGTCTTCGAACCATTTATCTATTTTCTTGGCGAAAGTTACGGATTGAAATATGTGTCGCCAACAGTTGCAGCTGTTATTGTATCGACCATTCCGCTACTGGCCCCCATTGGAGCGTGGTATTTTTATAAAGAAAAAGTGAGCTGGATGAATGTCGCCGGGTTACTCTTCTCTTTTATCGGCGTAGGATTTGTTATTCTTAACGGAGCATTTCAAATAGATGCCGAACCGTTGGGAGTGGGGCTCGAATTTATTGCTGTTTTTGCCGCAATTGGCTATACAATTGTTCTGAAAAATCTTGCATCGCGCTACAATACATTAACTATAATTGCTTATCAGAATATTCTCGGGGTTCTCTATTTTCTGCCTGTTTGGTTGTTTGTCGATTTTCAAACATTTGTACAAACACCTTTTCACACACAGGCATTCAGAGCAATTATTCTGTTGGCCGTTTTTTCGTCAACACTGGCATTTGTTTTTTTTACGCAAAGCATCAGGCAAATTGGAATTACCCGAACAAATATCTTTATTAATCTTATTCCCGTTTTTGTTGCACTTTTTTCGTTTATAATTTTAAATGAAGTTTTGGGTACGCAAAAAGTAATTGGGATTATAATTGTTGTAATTGGACTATTTTTAGCCCAAATAAAACGGAAAGAGAAGAGTGCGCAGGAGAAAAATGTTGTAGTGCACCGAAAATAATCGAAACTGTTAGAGAGAAAAAAATAGTATAAACAGGAAATATATCGTTTCGGCTAACAAACAAAATCGATGAAACGAACAGAATACAAAACACCCGAAGAGTTAAAAATCCTCACCAATAAAACGTGGAACGAAACCGCTGCAGTTATCAAAAAGCTAAAAAAACGGAAGCCCAAAAATCTCGATAATTTTGTTCACCGTTTACACCACGAAGCATTCGATGAGTTTGACTGTTTAGATTGTGCCAACTGTTGCAAAACAATTGGGCCGCGGTTAACCGACAAAGATATTGAGCGACTGGCACGGCATCTAAAAATGAAATTGCCCGATTTTATTGAACAGTACATTTTAATCGACGAAGATGGCGACTCTGTTTTTCGCGAACACCCCTGCCCTTTTCTTCTCCCCGATAACTATTGTATGGTTTACGAAAACCGACCCAAGGCGTGTCGCGAATATCCGCATACCGACCGCAAACGATTCTATCAAATCCTCAAGCTTTCGCATAAGAATTGCGAAACGTGCCCGGTTGTTTACAACATATTTAAAGAGATTACACGTGCAAACTGGTAAATAGTTTTCCCTAAAAACCCTGTCTGAATTTGATATGTCAAAAAAAAGACTCTTCATCAACCGATGAAAAGCCTTTTTTGTATATGGTATTAATGCTAAAACTATCGAACAAACAACAATTCGCGATACTTTGGCAATGGCCATTTTTCGTCGTCAACAATTAATTCGAGGCGGTCAATCGAATCTCTAATTTCGTCGAGATAAGGTTTAACAACCTTTTCGTATTCGTATGCTTTGTCAACAATATCCTCAATTACATTGGCTTGCTTTCTTGCCTCAATCATCTCTTTGCGCTTAATTTTAATGGCCGAAACATGTTTTCCAATTTCCCGAATCAGTTCCAGTCTTCCTTCAGCAAGCGATTCGAACTCTTCGGTAGAGAATACCTCTTTCAGATTTTTTACGTTTTCGAGTAACATGGTTTGGTACTGAACTGCCGTTGGCACAATATGGTTTATAGCAATATCGCCAAGAACACGCGCTTCAATCTGAATTTTCATCACATACTTTTCATACTCAACTTCAACACGACCATTCAATTCCGATTCGTTAAATATTCCGAGTTTATTGAAAAGCTCTTTGCTTTCGGGGCGAAGGTATGCCGACAACGATTCGGGAACGCTGTTCACATTTGTCAATCCTCTTTTTTCTGCCTCTTTTACCCAATTATCGCTGTAACCATCGCCGTTAAAACGGATTGATTTCGACTCGATAATTAATTTTTTAAGAACCTGAAAGATTGCTTCATCTTTTTTCGTTCCTTTTTCAATAAGTGCGTCAACAGCAACCTTAAACTCTTGAAGCTGATTGGCAACAAGTGTATTCAGAACAATTAATGCCGAAGCATTATTTGCCGATGAACCTACTGCACGGAACTCGAAACGGTTACCTGTAAATGCAAACGGAGAGGTACGGTTACGGTCGGTATTATCTAGAATAATTTCAGGAATCCGGCCAATATTCATTTTTAAAGCTGTTTTCTCTTCAGGTGTCATTTTACGGTCAACAACCGACTCCTCCATCAAATCTAACATTCCCGAAACTTCGGTTCCAAGAAATACCGATAAAATTGACGGTGGAGCTTCGTTGGCTCCCAAACGATGTGAGTTTGGAGCTGTTAAAATACTTGCACGGAGCAAATCCTGTCCGTCGTAAACTGCTTTTAACGTGTTTACAACAAATGTAAGGAACTGCAAATTCGATTTTGGATTTTTTCCCGGCGAAAAAAGATTTACACCTGTGTCGGTCGATAACGACCAGTTGTTATGTTTTCCGGAACCATTAATTCCGGCAAATGGTTTTTCGTGGAATAAAACACGGAAATTATGACGACGTGCAATTTTACCCATAATATCCATAATAAGTTGGTTGTGGTCGTTTGCCAAATTTGCTTCTTCAAAAATAGGAGCAAACTCAAACTGATTAGGAGCCACTTCGTTGTGCCTTGTTTTTAGTGGAATTCCAAGCTTATATGCTTCGTTTTCAACATCTTGCATAAACCGGTTTGCACGGGTAGGAATTGACGAAAAATAGTGGTCGTCTAACTGTTGGTCTTTCGACGAAGCGTGCCCCATTAATGTACGGCCGGTTAAAACCAAATCGGGACGAGCCATATAAAGTGCCTCGTCGATTAAGAAGTATTCCTGCTCCCAACCTAAATTAGTACGAACAGAACTCACATTTTTATCGAAATACTGACAAACGGCTGTTGCCGCTTTATCGGCTTTACCAATTGCACGCAGCAGCGGGGTTTTATAGTCGAGTGCTTCACCGGTATACGAAATAAAAATTGTTGGAATAGTTAAGGTTGTTTCGCTAATAAAAGCCGGGGAGGTTGGATCCCAGGCAGTGTAGCCACGTGCCTCAAAAGTCTGGCGAATTCCTCCACTTGGAAACGACGATGCATCGGGCTCTTGTTGCGAAAGAAGACTTCCCGAGAACGATTCGATAACACCCCCATCGGCTCCATGAACAATAAAAGCATCGTGTTTCTCTGCTGTTCCGTCGGTTAACGGATGAAACCAGTGTGTGTAATGGGTTGCCCCATTTTCAATTGCCCATGCTTTCATTCCCTGTGCAACCTGATCAGCCATTTTCCGGTCGATGGTTGTCCCTTTTTTTACTGCGTCGGTAACTGCTTTGTACGCTTCGCGCGACAAATATTTTTTCATTTTCTCCTGATCGAAAACCATCATTCCATAGTAATCCGACACAAGATTCTCTTCACGAACCACTTCAACTGCCTGACGATCGAGTACTTCGTCTAATGCTTTAAATCTGAATGTTGCCATTTTTAATATTGTTTAAATAATTATTGATTTTTTTAATCTTTATCACAAAAATAAATTTAAATAAAGTTATTGTGTGCGAATTTAAAACAATCTCTTTACAATTAATAAAAAATTTACATCAAAATGAATATATTTTACATTCACCCCCTAAAAAACAACACACAAGTTTAAAATATTGAATTATTTTTCACACCCACATCATTTTCTCAAACCCCAAACACAAAATATCCGCATTTTTACAACCCACTATCTACTACTAAATAGATAACAGTTTCAAACTAAAAGTGGCAGATATTTGAATTATTAGTGTAATTTTGATGCCTAAATTTCTACCTATCATAAAGTTATATTTAAACAATATTTATAAATAAACAATTACGAGATGGGAGTAAACAGACGTAGTTTTATAAAAACAAGCGGAATGGTTGCAGCGGGCAGTATTATTTTGCCCCCTTTTGCGCAATCATGTCAGAACGCACAAATATCAAATACAGTGAAAAGTTATTTAGACCACTTTGAGGTTTCTACCGAGATGTTGCAAAAAGTAATTGCAACAGCCATGAGCAAAGGCGGCGACTATGCCGACCTGTTTTTCGAACACAAAACATTAAACAACCTTGGGTTGGAAGACGGAAAAGTAAACCGCGCCTATTCGAATATCGATTTTGGAGTGGGTATTAGAGTCTTAAAAGGCGACCAAACAGGATTTGCCTATTCCGAGAATATTACACTGCCCGATATGTTGAACGCAGCAAAAATGGCTGCCAATATTGCAAATAGCAATGCAAGTTATCATGCCGGCGCGGTGAACGAGAAAAAACCGGCAAACTATTATAACATCACAAAAAAATGGAACGATGTTTCGGTAAAAGACAAAGTTCCTTTTGTTCAGAAAATAAACGATAAAGTGTTTGCAATGGACGAAAAGGTAATTAAAGTAAACGCCTTTTTAAACGACGAAACAAGCTACACACTTTTTTATAATTCTGAAGGCCGGTTAACATACGACTATTTGCCCATGGTAAGTTTTGGCGTGGTTTGCATTATGCAGAAA
>WGCT01000305.1 GCA_015493625.1 Draconibacterium sp.
GCAGCGTCAGATGTGTATAAGAGACAGGAACAGAAGATAATAGAAGCCATCGACCCGAAGAAAGATGTTGACGGATTTCATCCCGAGAATGTTGGGCGGATGGTAATTGGTTTGCCATCGTTTGTTTCGGCTACACCGTTTGGAATTGTTGAATTACTAAAGCGCTATAAAATTGAAACCAGCGGGAAGAACTGCGTTGTATTAGGCCGCAGCAACATTGTTGGCCGGCCAATGAGCATTTTAATGTCGCAAAAAGCAATAAATGCTACGGTTACCGTTGCACACAGTCGCACAAAAAACTTAAACGAGGTTTGCCGCAATGCCGATATTTTAATTGTTGCAATGGGATTTCCTGAGTTTATAAAAGGCGATATGGTGAAAGAGGGAGCCGTAGTTATTGATGTGGGAACCACCCGTGTTAAATCGGATAAAACAAAGTCGGGATGGAAACTTAAAGGCGATGTATTGTTCGACGAAGTAGCTCCAAAATGTTCGTATATTACTCCTGTTCCCGGAGGAGTTGGACCGATGACACGCGTGTCGTTACTGTTAAATACATTACTGTCGGCAAAAAAAGAGATTTACAGTTAGCAGTTCTAAAACATATAGAAAAAGGGGGCGATTAATATTGTCCCCTTTTTTAATGGATGAAAGTGTATTTTTAGAATGATTTTAAATTAGATGAAAATGAATGGATACCCACTTCAATCAAATTATTTTTCTATTTTTGAAATACTAACCAAGTAAAAAAAGAACGAAAATAGCCAAGTATGGAAAGCATTGACAATAAGGAAGAATCAAAAGTTCAGGACAGCCGTTTTAATCAGGAAATATTTTCTAAAGTTGTTCGGGCCGGGAAAAGAACTTATTTCTTCGATGTTAAAAGTACACGTAACGACGAGTATTATTTGACCATTACAGAAAGCAAAAAGCGGTTCGATGAGAATGGAAAATTTCATTTCGAAAAGCATAAATTATTTTTGTATAAAGAAGATTTCGAAAAGTTTGTTGAGAATTTGCAGGAGGTTGTCGATTTTATTCGTGAAAAGCAACCTGAACAAGAAGAGCAATTTGCCGACGAGGTAAAAATAGAGGAGACTGTCGAGGAGGTTGTTGCAGAAAAGAATTTTTCGGATATTGAATTTGAAGATATTTAGAATTCTGAGTTTGAGTGGTTTTTAACTCCAGCTCAGCGAGTGTGAATTGCCATATATTTACCGGTAAAACAGTTGTAAATATGTGGCTTTGTTTTTTATTCTATTTCGCTTAGTTCCAGCCAGCGCAGCTCTTTTTCGTCGAGAACTGTTTTTAGTTCTTCGAGTTGTTTCGACTTTTCATACAACTCGGTATGCGGCAGTTCTCCCGAATTGAGTAAATTTTCGAGAGCATTTTTTTGTTCTTCCAATTCAGCAACTTCCGACTCTAAAAGTTCGAATTCTCTTTTTTCGGCAAAAGTAAATTTTCGTCTCCCTAACTTTTCCGGGCTATTTTGTATCCGTTTTACTCTTCGCTCCTCATTTCTTTTCTTTTCAATGGCTCTGGCACTGGTTTGTTGTTTGGCCTCTTTTTCAAGCGAATAATTTCTGTAAACAGTATAATTTCCCGGGAAATCGGAAACTTTTCCATCTCCTTCGAAAACAAAAAGGTGGTCGACAATTTTATCCATAAAAAAGCGGTCGTGCGAAACCACAACTACACAGCCGGCAAAAGCTCTCAAATACTCTTCGAGCACATTTAGTGTCATAATATCGAGGTCGTTAGTTGGCTCGTCGAGAATAAGAAAGTTTGGATTTTGCATTAACACCGTACATAAATAGAGGCGGCGCTGTTCGCCACCACTTAACTTTTCTATGTAATTGTATTGCGTTTCGGGCGGAAACAGAAAGTAGTTCAGCATTTGTCCGGCACTCATTTTCGAGCCATCTTCGAAATAGATAAATTCGGCAATTTTTTGCACGGCATCAATTACGCGTTCCTGCGGGTCGAACAAAATTCCCTCCTGCCGGTAGTAACCAAATTTTATTGTCTGTCCAATTTCAATTCTACCCCTATCAGGGAGCAGTGCTTGCGTTATCAGATTCAGAAATGTCGATTTTCCGGTACCGTTTTTACCTACAATTCCCACTTTTTCGTATCGCTCGAATTTGTAATTAAAATCGTCGATTAGGCGAATTCCCGGAAACGATTTCGACACATTGTACATTTCAACAATTTTGTTTCCCAACCGCGATGATTTCACATTTAATTGAACCGATTTT
The DNA here is from genome assembly GCA_015493625.1 of Draconibacterium sp. Taxonomy (GTDB): domain Bacteria; phylum Bacteroidota; class Bacteroidia; order Bacteroidales; family Prolixibacteraceae; genus Draconibacterium. Next base: position 2,259 of record WGCT01000305.1, read on the forward strand.
TCGGAAATCTGTTTCGATGCTTTCTCTTTTAAATCGTAAAAAGAGTCGATACGGTATTTCGCTTTTGTGCCTCGTGCCTTCGGCATACGGCGCATCCACTCAATTTCGGTGCGCAAAAGATTTTTTGCCTTACTCACTGTGGCTTTTTGCATCTCAATTCGCTCGTTTCGTTTTTCGAGGAAATAGGAGTAGTTGCCCCGGTAGCGATAAATCCGGTTGTCCTCCATTTCAATAATCTCGTTACACACACGGTCGAGAAAATAGCGGTCGTGTGTAACCATTAAAAGTGTCGATTTTGTTTTGGCAAGAAAAGCTTCAAGCCATTCAATCATCTCCAAATCGAGATGGTTTGTAGGTTCGTCAAGAATTAGCAAGTCGGGTTTATTAATAAGAACTTTGGCAAGAGCGAGCCGTTTTTTTTGCCCGCCCGAAAGTTCTGTAACTCTCTGTTCGAGGTTAGTAATTTTCAATTGAGAGAGAATCTGCTTTATTTCAACTTCAATGTCCCACGCATTTAATTCGTCCATTTTTGCTGAAATATCCGCTATTTTTTCCTGATTGTTTTGAGCAATTGCAAGCTCGAATGCTTTTACTGTTTTAAGCTTTTCGTTTTCCGATTCAAATACCTCTTCAATTACCGAATAATCGGGGTTTAATTTTGGAATTTGTTCGAAATAACCAATTTTAATGTTGTTTGTAAGTGTAACTTTTCCCGATTCGGCGGTCTCTTTTCCGGCAAGAATATCGAGCAGTGTAGATTTTCCTGTTCCGTTTTTAGCAATTAATGCAACTTTTTGTTCTTCGAAAACGGTAAACGAGATATTTTCGAAAAGCATTAATTCGCCCCATCTTTTCGACAGATTTTCGGCCTGAAGAAATGGTATCATGCGTTTGGCTTTTTTGTTTTCAGGCTATCTTTCAATTCAAAAAAGAGGTTTAAAAAGGTTGGTATTGTTTTCGATTCTATGCCGTTTGGCGAATTGGTTAAAAATGCAATTCCCACCTGTTCTTCGTCGCAAAGTGCAATTTCGGCCCGGTAACCTTGAACGTAGCCACCGTGGTATGCTACTGTCCGGCCTTTGTAACCAACAATTCTCCAGCCGATTGCATATTTTTTTGAATTCACTTTATCCCAACGGCGAAAGTACGCTCTTTTTAATGGCGACTTAACCTGAGGAGTAAAAAGCAGCTCGCGTTCGTGGTCGTTAAACACGTTTGAATTCCTGTCGAGCAGTGTCAATAAAAAGTGCGCTAAATCGGAGATGCTTGCATTTACCCCGGCCGCCGGTGCTGTGGTATAGTACCGGTCGTTTAGTCGTATTTTTCGATATCGCCCTTTGCTTCCATAGTGTGGAGTTGCCCTGTCGGGGTTGTTTTTGAAATCGTTAAAGCAGGTCGATGCGTCGTTCATTCCAAACGGCTCGAACACTTTTTCTTTTATCACTTCACCAAAAGGTTTCGAAGTTTTTACGGCAACAATAGTATCGTATAAACTGAACATTACATTCTGATAACCATAAAGTTTACCCGGCATTGCAGCAATATCAACATCAACCAAACGGTCTATAATTTTCGAAATAGGCACACCGTCTTCAATCATTCCATCGTATGCGTGCGGAACCAATCCGGAGGTATGACTCAATAAATTTCCTACGGTTAACTGTTGTGTGCTTTCGTTATTTTTTAGTTTTAATCCAGGCAGATAATCAATAACTTTGTCGTCGAGATGAATAACTCCTTCGTCGGCAAGAATGCTGGCGAGTGTGCCGGTTATGGTTTTCGATACCGATGCCAGCCTGAAAATTGTGTGTTTGTCGACTGCATCTTTTTTCCCTTTTTCGCGAACACCAAAACATTTTAAATAGGCAATTTCGTTTTTATACGTTATAACTATTGCAGCTCCAACAGTACCGGCTTTTTTTACCCCACTATTAAGAATGCTGTCGTATTTCGAAATAACAGGTTCTATTTCGGCAATCGAAACCGGTTTTTTAATCTCGTTTTTCTCTTCTTTCTTGGGTTGTGCAACCTCCTGCGAATGAGCACCTGTCTGCAATTCGAAAAGGATAAAAACAAGAACAATAATTATTGGGATAAGAATTAAAAAACGTTTCTTCATTAATGCAACTCAAATTTGTTTTAAAAAGGCGAAGATACTTATTCTATGCGTATTGTTGTCGCCCCTCGAAACGAATTCATAACATTTAATAAACAAATTGATGTTTGTATACTCAATCCAAGTTGCTTTCCCACCCCCAAGAGTTAAATGAATAGAGTGCAACCGAGTTTGCTATTTCAAAAACCGTGAAATTAAAACTTCGCTCACAATTGCTGCCAACGCAAGTAAAACAAACAGTTTCCAAAGTTGTTTTCCATTTTGAAGCTCATCGAAAATTTCAGAAAAAC
>WGCT01000306.1 GCA_015493625.1 Draconibacterium sp.
TCGGAGATGTGTATAAGAGACAGTTTTAATACCGAACAATTTATGAAAGTAATAGACATAATAAATAAAGCCAAAAGCACAGTTTTTTCGTTCGAACTTTTGCCGCCTCTTAAAGGAAACGATACAAGTAAAATGTATAAAACGATTGAAAGCCTAATCGACTTCGATCCGAAATACATTAACATCACCACGCATCGCGATGAAGTGGAGTTTAAAGAGATGGCCGATGGTTCGATAGTAAAACGTACCGTTAGAAAACGGCCGGGAACCGTTGCAATTGCTGCTTCAATTCAGCACAAATACGGCATTCCGGTTATTCCGCATATTTTATGTGGCGGCTTTTCGAAAAGCGAAACTGAGCATGTTTTAATCGACCTGAATTTTTTGGGAATCAATAATGTTTTAGCTTTACGTGGCGACGGAGTTAAAAATCAGCATGTATTTCAACCCGACCCCAACGGGCATAAAAATGCCAACGAGCTGGTTGTTCATATTAAAGATCTCCAAAAAGGAAAATATTTAGAATCGGATTTAAAAAACAATACCCCCCTTGATTTTTGTATTGGCGTAGCGGGTTATCCCGAGAAACATTTTGAAGCACCAAATATGGAGCAGGATTTAGTCTACCTGAAACAAAAAGTTGATGCCGGTGCCGATTATATTGTTACGCAAATGTTTTTCGATAACCGGGCCTATTACGATTTTGTGGAAAAATGCCGGAACATTGGAATTACAGTACCTATTATTCCGGGAATTAAACCGATAAATCTTAAAAATCAACTAACAGTTTTACCAAAAATATTTAGTATCGATTTGCCACAAGAGTTGGTTAGTGAGTTGGTAAAATGTAAAAATAACGAAGAAGCCCGACAAGTTGGAACCGAGTGGGCAATTTATCAGGCTAAAGACTTAATTGCCAATAATGTACCGTCGATTCATATTTACACTTACGGAATTATGGACAATGTGGGTAAAATTGTAAAGGCCGCATTTTAATCTCCTGCTGATTTTTCGGGTATACGCAAATCAATCGCGCCAAAACGAGCGGGTAAAAATAATAATAACTGCATAAATCTCGAGGCGGCCGAGAATCATTAAAAAAGTAAGGAAATATTTTGCTCCGGCAGGGAGGAAGAAAAAGTTATCGGCCGGACCAACTTTTCCAAACCCCGGACCGATTCCGGCCATACTTGTAGCCACGGCACCAAACGATGTTGAAGGGCTCTGCCCAAAAGCCATCATTACAAATGTTCCGGCAATTACAATTAGGTAATAGGTAATTATAAAGGCCATAATTCGTGCTACGTGGTTTTGTGTTATTGGTCGGCCGTTGTAGCGGATAGGCCAGATGGCATTGGGCGAAACCATATTTCGGAACCGTTGTTTTAGTTTTTTTAAAGCAATAAGATGCCGAATAACTTTTACACCTCCTCCTGTTGAACCTGCCGAAGCTCCTATTAACATTAACAAAGCTATTAATCCAATGGCCTGCTCGGGCCAGTTACTATAATTTGCCGTAGCAAAACCTGTGGCAGTAAGAATGGAAACAACCTGAAAAAATGCACTTCGGAACGCCTCTTCAAATCCGAGATTCGACTTAAAAAACAGTAAAAAAGTGATGGCAAAACCAACAAACAAAATTATGGTGAGGTACATTTTTAGCTCCTCGTTTTTAATTGCATGGCGACCCTTCCCTTTTAACAAAAGAACGTGCAACGAGAAATTGATTCCCGACAAAAGCATAAAAACAGTAACAACATATTGTATATAAGGCGAATACCCGCCAATACTACTGTTTTTTGTAGAAAATCCTCCGGTAGCAACTGTGGCAAACGAATGGCAAATACTATCGAAAAGGGGCATGTGCCCAAACAATAAAAAAACAACTTCGATAGCAGTTAATCCCACATAAACGAGCCATAAACTACGTGCAACATACCTGATACGAGTCGTTATTTTTTCATCGGCAACATTCGAGGTTTCTGAATTAAAAAGCTGAATACCGTTAATTTTCAGAAAAGGCATTATTGCCACAACCAGCACAATTACTCCCATCCCGCCAATCCAGTGTGTTTCGGCACGCCAAAACAGAATGCTTTTTGGTAACGCTTCAATGTCGGTTAATATAGACGAGCCGGTGGTTGTAAAACCGGAAATAGACTCGAAGAAAGCGTTTGTAAAAGTGGGAATTGAATGGGTAAACAGATATGGGAAAGTACCGAATGTACCTAAAACAAACCAACTTATAGCAACAATTAAAATGCTCTCTTTTAATGATGGTTCAACTTTATGTTGTTTCCGGGTTAATAAATTTAAACCCACTCCCAATCCAAAAACCGCTAAAAACGATTTAAAAAGCTGTATGGTTATCGTTTCATGATAAATTAATGAGATAAGTATGGCAGCCAGAATAAAAAGGCTTTCGAAAACCATTACAACTGAAATAATATGAAAGATTAAAG
>WGCT01000307.1 GCA_015493625.1 Draconibacterium sp.
ATTAAAAGGTGTGCTATTTTCAGCCGAAAATATAACCGGTTTTTTATTTAAAAAGCTGGGGGTAAATCCGGTTGTTCTTTCTCAAACATTAGACAGCCAAATTGAGTCGTTACCAAAAGTAACCGGTGGAGAGCAGTATCTCTCCTCGGCAGCTAACAGAGTGTTGCAGAAATCGATTGGTTTATCGCAGGAAATGGGCGACCAATTTGTTTCGGTTGAACATATTTTATTGGCAATGTTAGATGGTAAAGATTTTGTTAGCCAAATGCTTAAAGATGCAGGCGTGTCGAAAGATGAGCTTAAAAAAGCAATTGAGGAGTTACGAAAAGGATCGAAAGTTGACAGCCAGACTGCCGAGGATAAATTTAATTCGTTAAACCGGTTTGCTTTAAACCTGAATGAAAGAGCACGCTCGGGAAAACTCGACCCGGTAATTGGCCGCGACGAAGAGATTCGGCGTATTTTGCAGATTCTTTCGCGCCGTACTAAAAACAACCCTATACTTTTGGGTGAACCGGGTACCGGAAAAACAGCCATTGCCGAAGGATTGGCGCACCGTATTGTGCGTGGCGATGTTCCTGAAAACCTGAAGTCGAAACAGGTGTATTCGCTCGATATGGGTGCTTTGGTTGCAGGTGCCAAATACAAAGGCGAATTCGAAGAGCGGTTAAAAGCTGTTGTTAACGAGGTAATACAGTCGAATGGTGAGGTAATCTTGTTTATCGACGAGATACACACATTGGTTGGAGCCGGAAAAGGTGACGGCGCAATGGATGCAGCCAATATTTTAAAACCCGAACTGGCACGTGGTGAGTTACAGGCAATTGGTGCAACAACGCTTAGCGAGTATCAGAAATATTTCGAGAAAGATAAGGCACTCGAACGCCGTTTTCAGGTGGTGCATGTAAGCGAACCCGATACGTTAAGTGCCATCTCAATATTAAGGGGTATTAAAGAACGCTACGAAAATCACCATAAAGTGCGAATTAAAGACGATGCAATTATTGCTTCGGTAGAGCTTTCGCAGCGTTATATTTCCGACCGCTTTTTACCCGATAAAGCCATTGACTTAATGGATGAGGCAGCTGCTAAACTCCGGTTGGAAATCGATTCGGTTCCGGAAGAATTGGACGAGATTGAGCGCCGTGTAAAACAGTTGGAGATTGAACGTGAAGCAATTAAGCGCGAGAAAGATACAAAGAAACTTGACCAGTTGCACAAAGAGATTTCGGAATTGAAAGAGGAACAATCGGCTTTGCGCGCTCGCTGGCAAATGGAAAAATCGGTGGTTGAGTCGATTCAAAAGAAAAAAGAGGAGATAGAAGAGTATAAACAGGAAGCCGAAGAGGCCGAACGTAGTGGCAATTATGAACGTGTAGCCGAACTCAGATACGGCCGGGTAAAAGAGGCCGAAAAAGAGATTGTTGAATTGCAGGCCGAATTCGATAAGTTAAAAGAGGGCGACAGTTTAATAAAAGAGGAGGTTGATGTTGAAGATATTGCCGAAGTTGTTGCCCGTTGGACAGGAATTCCGGTTGCCAAAATGTTGCAAAGCGAGCGAGAAAAATTGCTCCATATGGAGGAGGAGTTGCATAAAAGAGTTATTGGGCAGGAAGAGGCAATTGTTGCCATTTCGGATGCTGTTCGCCGAAGTCGTGCCGGACTGCAAGACGAGAACAGACCCATTGGTTCGTTTATATTTTTAGGCTCAACCGGTGTCGGGAAAACTGAATTGGCAAAAGCGCTGGCCGAGTACCTTTTTAACGACGAGAATATGATTACCCGAATCGATATGTCGGAATATCAGGAGAAATTCTCGGTGACCCGGTTAATTGGAAGTCCTCCCGGATATGTTGGGTACGACGAGGGCGGACAACTGACCGAAGCTGTGCGGCATAAACCTTATTCTGTGGTTCTTTTCGACGAGATTGAAAAGGCGCATCCCGATGTGTTTAATGTGTTTTTGCAAGTTCTCGACGACGGACGATTGACCGATAATAAAGGACGGACAATTAACTTTAAAAATACCATTATTATAATGACATCGAATTTGGGAGCCGAAATTATTCAGCAGAATATGGACGGGTTAACTACTGAAAATCAGGATGTCATAATGGAAAAAACGAAGAATCAGTTGCTCGAAATGTTACGCAAAACAATTCGTCCCGAGTTTTTAAACCGTATCGACGATACAATTGTATTTACACCGCTTTCGAAAAAAGATATTAAAGAAGTGGTTAAACTTCAGTTCGAAAAAGTGGTAAAACGTTTATCGGGAAACGATGTGAAAATTGAGATTACTGATAAGGCAGTCGACCGGTTGGCAGAATTGGGTTACGACCCGCATTTTGGAGCACGACCGGTAAAACGTGTGTTGCAGAAATATCTGCTGAATGAACTGTCGCGGAAAATTTTATCGGGAGAGGTGCAAAAAGATGTCCCGATTACAATTGATGTTGATGACAATAATCTTGTATTCAGAAATGAGTAAAGAGTGATTGATGTTGATTTAGAACCAAAGCTAATTGTTTTTATGGCTTTGGTTCTTTTTTTTTTAATAGATTATTGGATTGTTAGATTATTGGATTGTTAGATTATTAGATTGTTGGATTGTTGGATTATTAGATTATTGGATTATTGGATTGTTAGATTATTGGATTGTTAGATTATTGGATTGTTGGATTGTTGGATTGTTGGATTGTTATTCTGAAGGAATCACTATGGGAGACACAAGATAAAAAAACTTATTGATACTTATAGCTAAGTAGAGTTTGCTGAAAAGCTCAGATGTGCGTTAAAAGTTTCAAAAAGTGTATCTGGCTGCGTATTATGCGTTTAGTTGTTTTTCAGCAGGCCCTAAGTAATTCCTGTAATTGATTGGCTGTATTATTCAGTTCTGCTTCAACAATGGTGAGCAATTCTGAAAGGTTTTCGTTTTTTCCGTTTTCAGCCAAAAGTTGAATTTTCTTTAACGTATCGCCGGTGGATGTTAACCCGAAAATAAGTGCCGACGACTTAGCGGTGTGTGCCTCTTTGGCCAGATTTGCCAATTGGTTCTCGGCAAAAAAAAGTTTCATATTTGAAATAAACGACGGGATTTGCTTTAAAAATATCTCAACTAACTCTTTTTCAAAATCTTTATCTCCCGACGAAATTGATTCAAGCTGCTCTGTCTTAATTTTTTGAAACTGTTTTTCCATCATGTTTTGTGTTTGTTGTGCAAATTAATAAATATTTCAATAGCTTTGCATCTTGAATTTCTGATA
>WGCT01000308.1 GCA_015493625.1 Draconibacterium sp.
GAAACATACTGGCGTCGCCACCGTGATAAATAATATCGCGAACAATAGTTGCCATAACCGGAGTATGCTCGGGCAGCGTTAACAGGAATACCGATTCAATTTCGGGGTGCATTTTTTTATTTACCTGTGCAATGGCACGTTCGTACTCAAAATCGGAAGAGGTTCTTATCCCACGTAAAATATAGCGGGCATCTACTTTTTTGCAGAAATCAACAGTTAAACCGTCGTAAATCTGCACTTCAACTTTTGTTTCATTCTGAAAAACCTGATTGATCCACTTTTGTCTTTTTTCAATGGGATAGAACGATTTTTTGTTCGCATTATACCCAATCATAATCACAATTTTATCGAACATGTGAAGTGCTCTGTTTACAATCGATTCGTGCCCTATTGTAAAAGGGTCGAACGAGCCCGGAAATATGGCAATTTTGTCCATCACGTAGTTTTTATTTGAAATTAAAAAACGTTATTTCTTTTTAGTTTATTGCTTTTGCACGGTTGGCGTTTACAAACAAAATATTTCCTAAGTCGTTGTAGCCCTCGGTAAGTTCTTCGGCATTTTTTAATGCTTCCGAGGTAAACCCAATTAACGTTAAGTCGGCATCGGCCGAGTGTTTCGTAATAACATTTTTCCGTTCTCCGGCTTCGAACTGAACCATTGAGACGTTTGCCGGGCTAATTGGCAGCCGCCCGGTTTTTATCAGCTCGAGCAGTTGTTTCCGTTTCTCTTCAATCGACTCTTCGGGGTAGAGGGCAAATATTTTTATTTTCCCTTTTTTCCAGTCGGGGTGCCCCAAAATTATGTAACCTAAAAGAATCATCAGGTTTGCATTCCGGTAATCTTCGGGGCTTATCCAAATATGCAATTCAGTTTTATAACCAAAACTTTTATACGATGAATTCAGAATACAGATATCGAATCCGGCCGATTCAACCAAATTGTAATTGTCTCTAATCTCTTTTAAATTGCCCGGGTCGGTTCTCGAAAATTCGAATAAAATAAGGTTATTTCCTTTCCCCGAAATACCCGAAAGCTGAACTACTTGCGCAATTGCCGATGTGTACGACGGCGAAATTATTGTATCGAGATAAACCCGGCTTTTGTTTCCTGCCGAGAGTTGAATGAGGCGTGTAAGTACATCTTTCGACTCTTTTGTTGTCTCTTCGTTTAAAAAACCTTTTATAAAATGAATGTATGTTCCGAAGCCATATTTATACGAAATCCAACGCATAACATCGAAAGCCGAACGGCGTTTAAATGTGTCGTGCGAGATACAAACGCCAAAGGGACGCCAGCTTTTATCTTTTTCGTTACCGGCGCGTTGCAGCATAATTTGCAGTCGTCGGCTTAACTGAAAAATCACTCCTCTGAAAAGTTTATTCAACCCCTGATTCTCTCTGTTGTTGGTCATTATTACATAATAAATAATGCCCATTATTAATACCGAAAAAGCGGCGTAAGGTGTGTTCATTTTAAACATCAGCCAAAACGAAAACAGTGCCCCGAGAAGTGAGATGTACCAATTTGAACGGAATGTAGGACGGTAGGCCGGGTCGGCAGCAAAATGTTCGAGAAACGAGATTAAACAGATTGCTCCGTAGGTAACCATAAAAAACATGGAGATAATTTGAGCCACAAAGTTTACATCGCCAACAATAATAAAAAAGAAAGCGATAATAATTGTAACTAACGAACCGTTTACCGGCTCATTATCGTCGTTTTTCCCTTTTGCAAACCAGCTATTTACTGCTTTCTGCGGGAAAATATCATCGAACCCAATTGCCTGCAATGTTCGTGGAGCAACCATAATAGAGCCCAGAGCAGAACTCATTGATGCGGCTGCCAGTCCGATGGGAATTATTGGTCCCCAAATGGCAATTTTACTCATTATTAACTGGTCGCTTACCATATCTTCGGGAGTGGCAGAGATGGCAAATTTATAGGCAATAGCAACGTAAACAACCATTCCAACAACGGTCGCCCAAAGCGTTCCGCGTGGAATCGATTTTTTTGGATTTTTTAAATCGCCCGATAAACCTAATCCTGCGGCGAGTCCTGTAAAAGCAGGGAAAATAATTGTAAAAACAAAAAAGAAATTCAGGTGGTTGGGTACTGTTGCCTGAAAGTTTACCTCTGCCGGTTTTATTGGCGAATCGCCTAAAAAGAACATGGCAATTGAAATTAGCAGTATGGCAACAACCAGATAAAGTGCTTTCATTCCGAAATTGGCACCTTTTGTTAATATCAGAATTGATAAAAGAATCATTGTTGGAATTGAGATGAACCGCATATCGGGAATAACAATTCCGTAATTGTTGCTTAACCAGCTAATTACCGGCTCGAAAGCTTCGGCAAATGCAATAACATAAAAGGCTACACTAATTGCCTGCGAAAGATAGAGTGTGATTCCGATTGCACCGCCAATGTTCAACCCAAACGAGCGACTGATAATGTAATAAGCCCCGCCTCCCTGCACGCGTTGGTTGGTTGCAATTTCGGCAACGGCAAAAGCAGTTGGTATGGTAACGGCGTGGCCGAGAACAATAATTCCAATAACACCCCAAAAGCCAACCTGACCTACAGCCCAGCCAAAACGGAGAAAAAGAATTGCTCCCAATATTGTTGATAGTGCCGTAAGAAAAACCGGCATGGTACTAAATTTTGCATTCGTATTTACCAATGATTTTGCCATAAATATATTTTTTTTGCAATGTTAAAGATTAGATTTATATCCGAAAAACCAAATCTTTTTTATAAAAATAGTATTTCGAAAGAGATTCAGGCAATAAAACCAAATCAAATCAGTATAATTTAGGAGTTAGTAGAATTGAGAGATTTAATTCATCAATTTTCAGTTATATTTGCAAACTTAAACTTTTATAAAAACAAATGGTGAAAGCATCTTTTTTGTCAATAATAATTCCTGTATACAACGAAGAAAATACAATTGAGGCAATCTTAAACCGGGTAATCGATGTAAAGCTAAACTACGGTTACTCAAAAGAGATAATACTGGTAAATGATTTTTCGTCGGATAAATCGGTTGAAGTTATTGAGAGGTATATTGCAGAACATTCCGATGTTTCGATGAAGTTATTTAGTCAGCCCAAAAACATGGGTAAAGGGGCTGCACTGCACCGTGGAATTGCCGAAGCAACCGGCGATTGCCTGATTATTCAGGATGCCGATTTGGAATACGACCCGCGCGAATACAACGACCTGCTAAAACCAATTGCCGAAGGAAATGCCGATGTAGTTTACGGTTCGCGGTTTATGGGTGGCAACCCACACCGCATCTTGTTTTTCTGGCACTCGCTGGGCAATAAATTCCTTACAATGGTTTCGAATATGTTTACCGACCTGAATCTTTCGGATATGGAAACCTGCTATAAACTTTTTAAGTCGGATATTATTAAGTCGTTGAACCTGAAAGAGAACCGTTTTGGTTTCGAGCCGGAAGTAACGGCAAAAATCTCGCGAATTCCCAACATCAGAATTTACGAAGTGGGGATTTCTTATTACGGCAGAACGTACGACGAAGGGAAGAAAATTGGCTGGCGCGATGGTTTCCGTGCGTTGTGGAGTATTTTGAAATACAATATTTTTTCAAGAAAATAGTTGAACCATGTTGAACGAGAAAACTGAAAAAAAACTGCTTTGGATTTTTCTCTCTGCCCTGTTTGTGCTTCAACTTGTATTTCTATTTCTTAACGAGAAAACGTTTGGTGGCGCCGATAGTATTTCGCATTTTCAAATAGCAAAATTTGCCTTTAAATATCCCGAGCTTTTTTTAGACCACTGGGGGAAACCTGTTTACACAACGCTTTCGGCGCCTTTTGCCTTCTTTGGGTTTAAAATGGCACAGGTTTTTAACTTGCTTGCGGCTCTAATTGCATTGTGGTTTGTTTATAAAATAGCCGAAGAAATTTACCGGCCGGGAGCTTTTTATATTGTTGTGTTTACAGCATTTGCACCCATCTATTTTCAATTAATGACCGCCTGCCTGACCGAAATGCTCTTTAGTTTAGTGTTGGTTGTTTCGGTTTGGCTGTTTCTAAAAAACAGGTTGATTTTTGCTGCAATTATTTTGTCATTCTTGCCATTTGTAAGAACTGAAAGCATTGTAATTTTGCCCATTTTTGCCGTTGCCTTTTTACTTAAACGAAAGTGGATTCCGGTACTTTTGTTGGCTACCGGTACAATTTTTTATTCGGTTCTGGGCTTTTTTGTTTTCAACGATTTTTTCTGGATAGTAAACCGTTTCCCATACCCGAAAGGCGAAAGTGTTTACGGAAGCGGCAGCCTTTTTCATTTTATTAAAAAGAGCAACTATATTTTTGGCATTCCATTTATTGCTCTTTTGCTCACCGGCCTCTATTCGTGGATTTTAGAGATTATAAAAAAGTTCGACTTAAAAAATATATCGTTAATTTTATTTATAATAATTGCCGGAAGCTGGCTGACCTATTTTGCTGCGCACAGTTTTGTGTGGTGGCGCGGAATGGGCGGCTCGCTGGGATTAATACGGGTAATTGGTGCTGTTGTTCCGCTGGCGGCTTTAACGGCGTTAAAAGGTATTCAGTTTATTTTCGAAAAGGTTCAGAATAAGAAAATTGCCATCGGGGTGATTGTTTTTCTTACAGTTGCACAGGTATTTCTCTTTTTCAATAAAAACCACTACCCCACAAAAACCGATGCTGTTGATAAATTGATTCAGAAAAGTTCGGCTTATTTAACGGAGAACCCACAACAGGGAAGAATTTTCTATTTCAACCCCGAATTTGTCTTCTATCTTGGTCTCGACCCCTACGATAATACAAAATCGAGCTGGGGAGTTGGCGATAAAATGCAACCGTCGAACTCGATGGAATTTGGCGATGTTCTGATTTGGGATGCCCATTTTGGCCCCAACGAAGGAAAAGTTTCGCCCGACGCAGTTGCTAACGACAGAAACCTGCAACTTCTAAAAACCTTTCTTCCGGTAGAAAACATTACAGTTCTAGGCGGGTACGATTATGAAATTCGTATCTACAAAAAGGTAAAAACAAAAGTTGCTGCTTCAACCGAAAAAGTTTTTAAACGAGGATTGGAAATTACACCCGGCAAATCGAACAAGGTAATTACTCTCGAAAACGAAACTGTTTTGGAGATTCCAAAATCCGACGAATATAGCCCAACAATAGTTGTTTACACCAACGAATTAAAAAAAGAAAACCTGTTTGAAGCCACGTTAAAGTTGCAGTTTAAAAGCGACGAAACAATTGCCAACACCGATGTTTTGCTTGTAATTTCGGTTGAAAACGGAAAAGATAAATTACGATATGCAAGTTTACCCGTTGAGTGGAGCAAGCAGGACAAAGTGTGGAAAACCGTTTCGCTAAAAACCCGTTTTAATGCCGATATTCCGGAAACGGCAATTATTAAAATGTACATTTGGAACAGGGGGCATAAACATATTTTTATTAAACATTTTGATTCGGAAATAACATCCTTTTAAAAGAATAAAATATCAGTTCTTAATCATTGTTTTTTTTATAACCTGCAAATCATCGAAATAGATGGGTTCCGCACCGTGATTGCCAAGATAAAAAGAACAGCCGTTAAAATAGGGCTTCTGTGGAAGCCAAAAAGATAAAACAAGTTTTTTCCAACCTTTCGAATTAATATCTTCAATCTCTTTTGTGTAAAAATGAAACCTTTTGCCACAATCGGCAACAATATACCCTTTAGCATTTTTGTTTGTGTAATACCAAACACTAACCTGAATATAATCTCCCGGATTAATATCTCTTAGAAAGATTTTTGTGCTATACTTATTTTCTGAGGTAATTTTAATACTAAAGTTTCCACTAAGTGATAATTCGTCAGACCGATATTTTATGGTTTCCGATTTCTCTTTTTTTGAAAGCAGTGCATGTTCTTCATCCGAATTCAGTTTTTCGTAACCACACACAAGTGTATCGGCAGCCGACCAGTGGTACTTGTTTGATAAGGTATTGGTCGCAGAAAAGTTGTTTCGTTTGAATAGAAACACAGGAAACTCACTGCCAATAATTTCCCATTTTGGATCAGAAAAATATTTATTTCTCTCCCTTTCATTATACATTTGTGAAAATAAATAATGATTATCGTGTACCGAAAAAACAATATATTCAGCATCTCTTACTCTTGGGAAGAAATAAATTTTTTCTCGTTGGGCTAAATGGGGTAAAAGCATATTAGAAGCACTAACTTTTACATCTGTCGGAATAAGTTTTAATAAACTATTTACTTTCTTAACATTAAAAGGAGTTCGATAAAAACTTTTACCATACACTTTTACTTTCGATGTATTTAAAAGCCAGGGTGCTTTATTATTTACCCTGTCTAACTTATGAATCGTCATAGCAAGCGAAGCAATACTAATAAAAATGACAAGCCATTTTATAATCTTTTTCGATTTAATTGATGAGAGTGTTAAAAAAACAGACAGTGGTAAAAGTGTTACAACCTCAATAGAATAATAGGTGGCAATGCTCCATCGAGTTGGCGAATCGTTTAAAACTTTTTGTGCAACAATTGGAATAAACCAAATAAGATATTGGGGCCTTCGGAACAAAATAAACCCACCCGATATTAGGTAAACCCAATAAAATTCTGCTTTAATACCATCGAATTTTGGATTGTTTAGGTGGTTAACAAAAAATAGTTTAAAAGCTTCAATCGGGTTTTGAATTATATACAATATTGCTTCGCCAGGCGTTGCACCCAAAGCTGCATAATTAAAGAGTGCGTATTTTACACCAGGCGTTTCTATCGTTGGAATAAAAACTTTAAATAGAAGAACAAAATATACAATTGAAATTATAATACCAATTACACTAAATAAAACAACTTTTTTGTCTTTTCGATGGTCGATAATCAACACAATAAAAATAAAAATAAACCAGATTGGAATATTTTCTCTCGAAAACAGAGAGAGTATTAAAATGATTAATGATATCAGATATTTCTTAACCTTGAAATAATAGATAAAAATTGGAATAAAACATGATGAAATTATTGCAAGATTAACGTCGGCAGAAAATGAAGTAAATCTTCCCAAAAGCATAAAGTAATAGACGATTACTCCAGCACCCAGCCACAAATTATCCGATTTCAGTTTAATTAATTTGTAGGTGTACCAGGCGGCAACCAATATTAATGTTTGTTGAATAATGATTAACGTATAGGTTTGTGTTAACCAGTTTAGTAACCAGTAAACAGGAATAAAATACATTAATGTAAATGAAAAATGGTCTTGTAAAAAAGTTCCCCTAAATGTAGGAATCTGACTGATTCGAAAGTGAGAATAATCCCAAAAAGCAAAATTGTAATTCCCGTAATCGTAAGTCACAGTCTTAAAGAGGTAATGATTAAAAGTTCCTATAAAAAACATTAAAACTCCAAAAAAAATAAGAATTAGAAACGGAATTGAAATATATTTTTGGTGGAATGGCAACTTCATATTAAACGATTATTAAACTCAATGCTGCAAATATAAAAAGTATTCTTAAAGTATAAGTTGATTACTCTTTGGTAGATCTACACAACCAGTAAAAAATAATAATGTATATTTGAACCCGGAAACAGAAGCCTGTTTTAAGGATGAATTTATACTCAAACCAAATAGCTTTTCGGGTTTCTGTGTCGTTCTTTTTCCCTTTTCCTGCGGCAAATAATTAAAACATAACTAAGGCTATGTCTCAATTATTTGCCTAGTCAAAGAAAAAAATAACATTCTCATAAATTCCGAAAAGCTAAATGGATTGAGTATATTTCAAATAATTTAACAGAATGAGTAAGATTATACTTTTTATTTTTCTTAGTTTTCTCGGATTTATAAAAACATCAGCACAGGATGATACTCTCAAATATATTTTCATGGGGCATACATACCAGTACTACACTCCCGGTTATAAAGTTGATGCACGTATTATGAATATTGATGTTCAGAGTTACGATGGCATTTGGCTGGGGGGCGATGTTTGTTCCGAAAGCTTACTGTATTACGATGTTTTTGCCTACATCGATAGTGTATTTAATTTGCGCCATCCTAATACACATTGGGCAATGGGTAATCACGATGCCCGCAATGGGAACTGGATTTGGATTGAGGAACTAACCGGACGAAAAACTTATTATACAAGTTATTATAAAGGAATTACATATGTTGTGTTAAATACAAATTTGACTCCTTACGATTGCGAACAATTGGACGACCAGTACAGAATGATTATGAATGTGTGCGATACGATACAAGAATCTTCGCATTTGATTTTTTTAATGCATCATGGTATTTGGGACGGAGTTCCCGGATTGCTAACTCCAACTCGCTACGCACAAAGTAATCTTAAGTATTTTAATTTTAATTGTCAATCGAGAGAGAGTTCTTTTGTGAATGCGATTTATCCGCGTTTAATTGAGGTAAAAAATCGGGGAGTTGAAGTTATCTGTATTTTGGGAGATATGGGAGCAAAAAAATTAGATGTTTTATCGGATGATGGAATTCACTTTTTAGGAACCGGACTTGCCCGAAGTTATTATAAAGACTCGGAAGAGCGAGCGAAAAGTAGAAAAGATTACGCGATTATTTTTAAACACGTTCAGAAAACAAAATCGCTAACTTGGAAATTTGTCGATTTTGATGTGCTTTCCGGATATTAATTTTTAATAATTAATTTGCCCGAGTAAATAAACTTCCCATCTTGTTCAATCCTGTAAATGTAAGTTCCGCTATTATTTCCGTGTTCTA
>WGCT01000309.1 GCA_015493625.1 Draconibacterium sp.
ATTTTGGGAAACCAGTCGATTCGCGAAATTGTTGCCAAATTCAGCAACAAAAAAACAGGATGTGTGGCCGGCGAAAAACGTATTGTTGAAAAAGAGGCCGATGCCGCTGCCGGTTCCGGCGAGGGTTTGTACTGGAAATTTGAGTCGTGGATAAAAAATATGGATGCCGAACTGAACTCGGCAGTGGGTGCTGTTGGCGAACTCTTTGCCATTCGTACCGAACTTTTCGAAGATGTGGAAACCGATACGCTCCTCGACGATTTTATTATCTCGCTGCGAATAGCACAAAAAGGCTACCACATTGCTTACACGCCAAATGCTTTTGCCGAAGAGACCGCTTCGCTAAATGTAAAAGAGGAGTTAAAACGAAAAATACGAATTGCTGCCGGTGGAGTTCAAACAATTTTCAGACTAAAAGGGCTGTTAAATCCATTTAAATACGGGCTTCTTTCGTGGCAATATTTTTCGCATAAAGTGCTACGTTGGACACTTGCCCCCATTTCGCTTGTTTTACTTTTTTTTGTGAATCTGTTTATTGTTATTCAACAAAACAGCTGGTTCGAGTTTCAGTTCTATACCGTATTTTTCTACATTCAGGTTTTAAGTTATTTAATGGCAGTTGTGGGTTGGTATTTCGAAAATCGGGAAATCCGTTTCAAACTGCTGTTTGTGCCCTACTATTTTGCCACCATAAATTATGCTTCAATTCGCGGAATAGTTCGCTATTTTAAAGGGCGACAATCGGTTAACTGGGAAAAATCGAAACGGGCCTAAAAAGTTCCTCCGTTCCAGCCAAACATATTTCGTTGTGCTTCGGCAAATTCAATATAAATACGGTTTTGAGCTACATTTAGTTCACGCTCGATAAAGCTGCACAACTCTGCCGATATTTCCGAAGTACGGTTCTGCGGTAACCCAATACTTTTTAGTTCAACATAAGCGAGCGGCTCACTGCTGCCTGCAAAAAGCATATCGGTATTTGTATCGATAATTACCATAATGTATTGCAACGGTTTCCCTAAGATATTGCTTAGCAGAGCCGCTGCATTCTCCATTAATTTTGCTTTCTCGTGAACTTCGGAATTGGTTTGAATTTTTAATACTGGCATAACAGGTCTATTATTAATTATTGTTCTGATTTTTTCACTTCAAAAATAATAAATATTTAAATGCAAATAATTGTTATAATTTTGTGCACGGTTTAAAAACAATTGAGAATGACAGATATTAAGCTAAATACAATTCAGGAAGCTGTTTCGGCCATTAAAAACGGCGAAATGGTAATTGTAGTCGACGATGAAGACAGAGAAAATGAAGGCGATTTAATTGTTGCCTCGGAGCTGATTACACCCGAGATTATTAATTTTATGACAATTCATGCGCGCGGGTTAATTTGCACTGCTCTTACCGAAGAGCGCTGTAAAGAGCTCGATCTCAACCTTATGGTTGGGAAAAACACGTCGTCGAATGAAACTAATTTTACAGTATCGGTTGATGCTATTCACCCCGATGTAACCACCGGCATTTCGGCCGCCGACCGCGCCACAACAATTCAGATGCTTGTAAACGATAAAACTCGCCCCGAGCAACTGGGACGTCCTGGGCATATTTTCCCGTTAAAAGCAAAAAGCCGGGGTGTATTGCGCCGCAGCGGGCACACCGAAGCCGCAGTTGATTTGGCTCGTCTTGCAGGATTAAAACCATCGGGGGTTTTAGTAGAAATAATGAACGACGACGGAACAATGGCGCGCCTTCCGGAACTGGCAAAAATGGCCAAAAAATTTAATCTGAAACTGATAAGCATTAAAGACTTAATCTCGTACCTGTTTAAAAACGAAAGCTTAATCGATCGTGGCGAAGAGGTAAATCTGCCCACTCAATTTGGCGAATTCAGAATCATCCCTTTCCGCCAAAAATCGAACGGTGCCGAACACGTTGCATTAATTAAAGGCGAGTGGCAACCCGGTGAGCCCATTCTAACACGAGTACATTCGTCGTGTATGACAGGCGATATTTTTGGCTCGCTACGCTGCGAATGTGGCGACCAACTGCACGAGTCGATGCGACTGATTGAAAAAGAGGGAAAAGGCGTAATTGTATATATGATGCAAGAAGGACGAGGAATTGGATTGCTAAATAAAATTGCCGCATATAAATTGCAAGACGAAGGACTTGATACGGTTGATGCAAACCTGCACCTTGGATTTAATGCCGATGAACGCGATTACGGAGTTGGCGCACAAATTCTTTCGTCACTTGGCGTATCGAAAATGAGATTGTTAACCAATAACCCGATAAAACGAATTGGACTGGAAGGATACGGATTGGAAGTTGCCGAAATTGTTCCCATCGAAATTGAACCAAACAAACACAATCAGAAATATATGAAAACCAAGCGCGACAAAATGGGACACCACCTCCGGTTTTTTAATTACGACAAATAGAAATTGTTTAATTAAAGCTTTTCAATAAGGAAAAGGAGTACAAGCTGCCTTAAAAGATTTTAAAAATGATTTGGAACGATAAATTTTTATAATGTTCAATTGAGTTCTGCTGAAAAGCATAATTATCCTATAAAAAAAGCCGATTTCAAAAATCGACTTTACTTATTTTCCCGAACAGTGTCTTTTTTTATTTTGATGCTGCACCTATTCCGGCCTGCTTAATAAGTGCACTTTTAAACAAATCTGTTGTTGGCGAAAAGCCATCGGAATCATAGATTACTCTGCCATCTCCGTTTTCAATCCAATACCCCGAAGTATTTCCATAGTTGTCAAGCATAAAATTAGCAAAATACAGGTTTTTAATACCATCCGAAGCCCATTTGCCGGAAATAACATGCACCAATTTAGCTTTACTACCTTCGTTTTCAGTTGCATTTACCTCAATAAAAACGGAGAACTTGTTATCGTTTCCAACAATATAACTTCCCATTCCTGTCCCTTTTTCCTGTCCATTTTTATAGTCCATATTTATATTCAAACTTTTATTGTCCTGATTATAAAACTTAACATAGTAATCACCATAGGTATGTCCTATTTCATCAGACTCGCGATTACTTGCTTTTAAAACAAAAGGCGATGCTATATATGAATTTTCGATATTAGGAGGGTTTTCACCACCATAAATTGGCATCCCCATCGACTTCATTTCCGTTAAAATCGAATCGGGTACTAAATTAACAATCTCTTTGGTTAGCCCGTCTTTATTGACAAGATTTGATACATCATCTTTGCAACTATAAACGAACAAGGCATAAATAAAAAACAGAGAATAAATACTATAC
>WGCT01000310.1 GCA_015493625.1 Draconibacterium sp.
AAAATTAATTTAATATGAGAACGTTATCTATACTATTTTTGGTCGTACTTTTAAGTTTTTCGGTGTCGGCACAACAACCGGGTACGGTAGTAAAAACAGTTAAAGGGAAGGTAATAAATGCCATAACCAACCAACCCATTTCGTACACAAATATAGGAATTGAGGGCACTTTCCATGGCACTGCAAGCGATGAGAATGGAAATTTTGAGTTAAAGATTCCAAAAGAGATGGCTTCGAAAAATATCTTTTTCTCGGCTGTGGGTTTTAAAAGCAGGCAGTTTCCTGTTCAGTCGCTTTTTGCAAAAGAGTTTAGTGTTATTAAAATGACTGCAAAATCATACGGAATAGAAGATGTGGATATTGACGCTAAAAACATGGTTCTTATTCGTATTTTACGCATGGCTTCCGAAGAGATTCCGTACAACTATATTCAGGGACCCTACAATTTAACAGCAACCTACAGCAACGAAAAAACAGTTAACGATTCAACAATAAAACAGCAGGGCGATGTTTTAATTTACGATTTTACAGGGTATTCAAAACCTTCGAAATTAAATGCTTACAGGTCGTTAAACTACACGGTTAAAATGGCTGATTCGATAAACGATTATCGTTTTTCGACAGGTACAACAAACATCGACGAACTGCTGGAACTGGATTGGGTACGCGGTGCTTCGTCGGTATTAAACCCGGCTCTTACCGGCGGATTAAATTTAAAACTTGTCGACGAGCCAACCATCGACGGGAAAGCGTATTGGGTTGTCTCGTTTAAACAAGAGCAGCCCACGTTAGCCGGTTCGGGCGATTTTTATGCCACAAGTTTCGAAGGGAAAATAACGATTGAAAAAGAGACCTATTCGGTTCTCTCTATCGAAGGGAAAGTGGTATCGGCAAAAAACAACAGGCAGGGGAAAGGACTTGCAATTGGCGCAACAAATCACAATTATTTCGAAAACGTTTCATACAATTTTTCTGTTCAGTATAAAGATTTACGACCCGTAAAAATTGAGTTGGCAAAAACCTACCTGTATAAGAACGAAGAAATTTCGGAACATTCGGTTTTGGAAATTACCAACGCACGGGCTTCAAATCTTACCGAGCTTGAATCGCGGCAATATTTTACAGGGGAATAATTTTGAAACGAGAAATATACTCAGACCAAACTGTTTGTTTCGGTGTTGGGGAAAATAATAGTGGGCTTAAATGTTTTTGCTTCCTCAAAATCCATTTGTGCATACGAAATTATTATTACCACATCGCCAACAGCAACTTTTCGTGCGGCCGGTCCGTTTAGGCAAATAACTCCCGAACCGCGTTCACCCTTAATAATATATGTTTCGAGACGTTCGCCGTTGTTAATATTTACCACCTGAACCTTTTCGTTTTCAAGAAGGTTTGCGGCATCCATTAAATCTTCATCAATTGTTATACTGCCAACATATTGCAAATTGGCTTCGGTAACAGTTACTTTATGTATTTTCGATTTACAAATTTCGATTTGCATACCTCTCTATTATTTAGTTAAAACAAATATTATCAATTAGTCGTACGTTACCGCAAAACGCAGCAACACAACCTATCGTTTTTATATTTTCGTTCCAGTTGTTAACCGGCTGAAGTTGATTATTATCGACAATTTCGAAATATTCAACCTCTAAAAACGGGTTTTCATTTATGGTTTTAATCACCCAATTTTCAAGTTCTGATACGGAAATTTTCCCTTTTTGTTTTTTTGCTTTTTTCAATGTATCGAAAATATGCGCTGCATTTTTTCGCTCTTCGGGCGTTAACAACTCATTTCTCGAACTCATTGCCAGCCCATTCGCTTCGCGTACAATTTCGCAGGGCACAATTTCAATATCGAGGTTCAACTGTTTTACCATTGCTTTTATAATGGCAAGCTGCTGAAAATCTTTAAGTCCAAAATATGCTTTGTGAGGCTTTACCATATCGAAAAGTTTGCTAACAACCTGTGCCACACCATTAAAATGGCCGGGACGGTGTTTCCCTTCCATTCCAGTTTCGAGCTGTCCAAAGTTAAATTGCCGGGTATCGGGTTCGGGATAAACCTCTTTTGCACCGGGGTAAAAAACCACTTTACAACCGGTTTGTTCGAGCAACTTTAGGTCCGATTCGAGCGTGCGCGGGTATTTCTCCAAATCGCCGGGGTCGTTAAATTGTGTGGGGTTTACAAAAATGCTTACCACAACCGCCATATTCTCGGTTACTGCCCGCTTTACCAACGAGAGGTGTCCACGGTGCAAAGCACCCATTGTAGGAACAAAACCGATTGTTCCCAATTCTCTGACTTTTTTTAAACTATTTTGTAGCTCTTCTACCGTTTTTACTAGAAGCATATTTCAATACAATTTGGCTGCAAAGTAAATAAAATAATTTCTCAATTTAATAGGAATGTCAATTTGCAATTCATCCCAATTTACATTGGCACGCAAACGTAACCTGATTAAGAATACTTCAATTTCACATTAAGAGAGACAATACAACATTCTTATACAAATTTTTCTCTTTTCTGAAGATTGAACAATCCGTAAAGAACAAATACAACCATTCCAATTCCCATAAAAATTCTGTTTTTCGAAATAATTCCCTGCCAGATAACTTCGTTTAAATTGTGAGGTATCCGAAATGGATTGAGAAAAACATTCCACTGCGTACGGTCAACAGCATCGGATAACATTAATAGTGCAACCCCAATTATAACCATTGTTACTGCCGTTCCGTTCCCATTTTTTATAATGGTTGAAAACATAAACGACAGAGAACCAAGGAAGATAACGGGAAACATTAATTGATACGCCATTTCGAAAACATTAATTTTAAACAACAGAACAGAAGCCACAGTGGCAAAAAGAACGGTAATAAAATAGATTAGCAGATAAATCATTATCAACCTTACCAGCCAAACTTTGTAGCGGTAGTTAGGAATGCCAAATAAAATTTCTAGCATTCGCGAATCGTCGTCGTTTTGAATTCCAAAAACCGATGGGTAAAATATCAGCAAAATACCCGGAAAGATGAGGATGTTGTAAATTGTTCCTTCCGAAAGTGTACGCCCGTTTAATACAGTTTGAATTGATACAAAAAGGAAAAAACCAAATGCCGCTATTAAAAACCATATAAATTTATTGGCAAAAATTATTCGCAAATTGTACCGAATCATTTTCAGCAAAACAAAAAGGTTATTTTTTAAATTTAACTTCATTTTTATAATCTTTTTTCGATGTGTAAGTTATTTTAACTTTTGGCCTAACTTTTCACTTTTATTCAGCCACCTTTCTATTTTCTCTTTATCAGCCCTTTTTACCGGCGACAACGTTGTTATTTTTACCGGATTAACGCCGCAAAACTGCAACACGCCTTTTTTCATTGCATTGTGGCCAGGGCGTTTATAAACAAAACGGTAATACCATTTTGGAGTGTCCATAGTAACAATTAAACGGGCTGTTTTTCCGGTTAACAGTTTGTCCCAAAGCAGTGAGTTTTTGCGATATTTAAAAGCAAACTCAGGCAAAAATACCCGTTCAATAAATCCTTTTAAAAGAGCCGGTGGCGTACCCCACCAAATGGGGTAAACAAAAACCAAATGATTGGCTTGCAAAATTTCGTTCTGAATATCTATCAAATCGGGTTCAAGCTCTGTTCTTTTGTGGTAGCCATGTTTTAATATTGGCGAAAAATTTAAATCGATGAGATTTATTAGTTTACACTCGGCTCCCGAAAAACCGGCTCCCTTTTTATATCGTTTAGCCAACTCGAAACAGAGACTTTCTTTGTTGGGATGTCCGTTTATTATTACTACTTTTTTCATCGGGAAATAATTTTTTTGTCACTACTTTAAAACACCCTGTTTTTTCTGAAATCTTAACAGCCAACTCATTAAAAATCTTTTAACAAACACAAATAAGCATCTTCGAGGTGCGGCGAAACATTTACCGCATTCGCTGCCGGTTTTTCTTTTGCCAAACATCGCACTCTAATATTTTCGCCATCGCGCATGTGGTGAACAATTAACTGTTTATTGGCAAAATCGTCGAACTCTTTTGCCGGAATTGTAAATTGCCAAACAAAGTTTTCGCCTTTGTTCACCATATCGGTTGGTGTTCCAAAATATTTTAAATCGCCACGGTTAATTACGGCAACCTGATTGCACGAACTCGAAATATCTTCGATAATGTGGGTCGAAAAAATAACAATTCTTTCGCGGCTTAACTCCACCAACAAATTTCGGAACCGGATTCTTTCACGCGGGTCGAGCCCGGCAGTTGGTTCGTCGACCACAAGAATACGTGGCAGGTTAAGTAAAATTTGCGCTATGCCAATTCGCTGTTTCATTCCTCCCGAAAACGAGCCGATTTTATCGTTTCGTCTTTCCCACATATGAACGTTTTTCAAAACATATTCCAGCCGTTCGTTTCGCAATTTGGTATCTTTTAATCCTTTTAAAATTGCCTGATAGTCGAGGAATTCGAAAGCCGACATATTTTCGTAAGTTCCGAATGCCTGTGGCAGGTAACCTATTAATCCCTGCAACTCTTCGCGGTATTCTTGTGTGTCTAACCCGTTAATCCATATTTTTCCGTAACTCTGATCCAGAATTCCGCAAATAATTCGCATCATGGTCGATTTTCCGGCTCCATTGGGGCCAAGCAGACCAAACATTCCGGTTCGTATTTCGAGCGAAACACCGTTTAATGCACGGAAAGGAGTTTTATGTTTTCCAATAACCGGAATTCGCCGAACCATAGAAAAGTACCCGCGGCGAAGTTTTCCGAAACGGCCTTCGATACGGGCAATATTTACATTCTTTTCGTGAATGTATTTGCCCGAGCGATAAATAATGAGAAGTAATATCCAAATAATTCCAACAAAAATTACCATGCCTAGGTTGTCCCACTTTTTTATAAAAATAAAAAGAAAAACCAGTGGAGTTCCCCAATAAATAAGGTTGTACATCCATCGTTTCAACTTTAAATAAATAGCTTTTCCGGTTGTTTTATTTTTATTTGCAAGTACCTGGCTGATTGGGATTAGCAGTAAAAACTGAAAGAAATAGACCAGATGCGAAAGAAACCAGGTTTCGAATTTACTGCTCACATAGAAAAATGTGAAATAGATTAAAAATGCAAATAGCGGAATTTGCCAAATTAAATCAGCAAAATCGCGAGCTTTTTTAAAGTCTTTGATTAGGCCGGCACGTTCGCGCATTTTCAACCCCGATTTCCATTCGCGCACAAATCGCGAGTCGCGGTCGTACACTTTTACCAATTTCCGTATCGTAATTCGTATTGGTTCGTTTTCGTCGATAACTTTTGTGCTGGCTTGTCGTAAACTGGTGATAATAAACGCAGTAACTCCGGGAATTAAAATAACTAACAAAACAAAATCGAGTAGCTGCCAAAGAAATGTATCGACTTCAAAATAGATAAATCCTGTGCCTGCAAGAAAGAGGAGTGCCATTGTCGTTTTAACTCCCCAATGCAACGATTTCATCCAGTTTAACGAGTTTTCGAGCCCCGAGTAAAGCGTTGGAATAAAGACCAGTGTTAGAATTGTGCTTAACGACAGTCCGCCAATAACAGTTATTGCAAAAGGTGCTCCAATGGCACCCACATACTCGGCCTGCCCCATTGCCAGCGGGAAAAGCGCAACAATGGTAGTAATTGCCGTAATTAATATAGGACGTACCCGCGACAATCCTGCTGCCATAAGTGCCCGCGATTTCCGGTACCCGCGTTTTCGGAGAATATTGGTGTAATCGATTAAAATAATTCCGTTGTTTACCACTACCCCAATAAGGATTATAAAACCCATTAATGTATTGGCGCTAAACAGACTGTTACCGGTAAAAATAAGTGCGAGAAACGAGCCGATTGCTGCCAACGGAATGGAAAACATTAATACAAAAGGTGTTGATATTGATTCGAAAACCGAAGCGAGAATCATTAAAATTAAGATAAATGCAGCGGCAATAAGAAAATAAAACTCCGAGAATTGATCCTCTTCGTGAATAACCTCGATGGCAACACCTGAAGGTAATTTATACGAGCTTACTATTTCATCAATCTCTAATCGGTACGTTTCCAGCAACTCTTTCGATGCTTCGGCTTCGGAAATAAACCGGTAGGTAAGTTCTATCTGTTTTTCCTGATTCACTCGTTTTATACTTGCTTTTCCCGACGAATAAACCAGTAGTGCAACATCTTGCAAATCGTATGTTGCCCCACTATTATTACTAATTTGCAGATGTCGCAAATCGTCGATTCCTTTCTCTTTTCCTTTCTCTTTATCGTCGAACTGCTCCTCTTTTATTACAATCTCGTACTCCTCGTTTCCCTGATTAAAATTAACGCCGCCGGCTGTAAACTCACTCGAAAAGGTTGCCAATTCCGATGTTATATTGTTTAACGTAAGTCCGTATTCGGTTAAAAGCAGCTGATTAAAAAAGAGGTGCACCTCGGGGCGGTTACCCGCAATATTTATATTTGCACTCCGTATCGACTCCAAATCTTCGACATAATAAAGAATGTCGTCGGCCACACCTTTCATCACCTCAAAATTGCTTCCTCTAATTACAATGCGTTCGCGGTTACTTCCAATTCCCATAAACCGGCCAAAGTTTTCGGTGCCCGAACGTCTGCTGCCACCACCGCCAAAACTGGCACTCGATGTTGGAGCTGTTAAACTAATTTCGGCGTTGGCAACGTTCTTTACTTTCTTTTCAACATCAGCTTTTATCTCGGCAATGGTTCGGTTATTTATCTTTTTGTAATCGTCTTTCAGAATAAATGTTAAAATAGCCTCCTCTTCCTGAATTTTCGAAATCAGATCTTTTTTCTCTTCTATGTCTTTTAGTCGCGATTCAACATCGGTTACAACCAAATCGGTAGCTTCGAGAGTTGAACCGGTTGGCATAGTTACATAAATAGAGAACTGTGTCTGTTCAACCTCCGAAAGACTATTTACACTAACTGCCAGCGCAATAAAAATGGTAAGAAAAAACAGCACAACTGCACCTATAATTGTTTTGGCAGGAGTGCGCATACTTGCCTTTAAAAGAAGAAGATAAATTTGAACAATTCGATTGTTGGTGGTCACTTTTTCGTAAAAAATGTTTTTCTGTTTTTTCCCTTTCAGCAAAAAATGGGCAGCTGCCGGAATAAGCAGCAGTGCCACAAACAACGAAACCATTAATGTAGAAATTATGGAAACTCCCACATGATTACCGAGGAGTTTTACCATATAGTCGGACGAGAAAAGAAAGGGCAGAAATACCGTAACCGTAGTTAATGTTGCGGCCACAATAGAGCGCCATACCTCTTTTGTTCCCTGTGTTACAGCCCGTTCGGCATCGTAATTGTTGCCCGAGAGCCGATAGATATTTTCGAGCACAACAATACTATTGTCGAGCAACATGCCAATTGCCAAAACCAAACCCACAAGCGTTAAACTGTTTAACGAAATATTGAAGGCATAAAAGAGATTAAAGGCAGTAAATACCGAAATTGGAATGGCCAAAGCGATAAACGAAACAATGCGGAAATTTTTTAAAAACATCCACAAAACAAAAATAGCGAGCAAACCTCCAACCAGTGCAAGGTCGATAATCTGGTCGATGTTCTTCTCCATGGTTTCGGCCATGTTGGTTTGAACAACAATTTCAACCTCTTTCGAAGCCAGCTTTTTATTTAACTCAGCAATCTGTTTTTCAACTTTGTGCGAAAGGTCGATTAAATTGGCTTGCGAGTCGTTTACTAAAATCATTGAAACCGCATCGAGCCCGTTTACACGGCTAATTGTAGTTTCCTCTTTTACACCAAAAAAAACGGTTGCTACATCTTTCAAGTAGACAGGGCCGTCGGCAACAACAATATTTTCAATGTCTGAAACATTATCGTATTCGGCAGTAACGTGTACAAAATATTGTCTTTTCGAATCGTGTAAATAGCCGGCAAAAGTACGGCTTGCCGAGTTGCGCGAAATGGCATTTCTGATTTGCGCGGGAGTAATATGGTAAGCTTCGCAGGCGGCTTTGTTATAGGTTACTTCTATCGACCGCTCTTTCCCACCAAAAACGGTTACCGATGCAATTCCGTCTATATTCTCCAAATCGGCAGCAATCTCTTTATCAACAATATTTCGTAAACGGTCGGTGCCACCGGTGCCACGCACTTGCAGTTCCATAAACTGACTACTAATTTGCTGAATATTAACCTTGTTTACCCGCACGGTAAAGTTGTCGCCAAGGCTATTTTTTATCAAGTCAATTTTTTCCTGAAGTTTCAGGAATGTATATTTTGTATTTACATTTTGTTTGAAATTTACCTGAATTGAAGCTGAACGGTTTGAGATATTCGACTCAATGCTTTCAACTCCCTCCATTGTATTTATGGCACCTTCAATGGGAATAACTGCCTGGCTCTCCATATAAGCGGGGTCGACCTCGACCGACGAACCAACGCTGACAAAAAGCATGGGCAACTCGGCATTTGGCATTAATTCAACCGGAAGCATTTTGTAAGACTTAATCCCCAAAAGGGTAAGCCCTAAAAACAACATGCTTATAAATATTTTTCTATTTATGATGAATTTCATTCTTCTCTCTTTGTATTGAAACGCCTTACCGGCACGCTAATGACTCTGATATTATTAACAATGGCTATCTCTTCACAAATAAATTTTTAAATCGGTCTAACACATCGTAAACACAAGGAATAACAATAAGTGTTAACAATGTAGAAGTTATTAGTCCGCCAATTACGGCCAGTGCCATTGGCGAGCGTAACGAAGCACTTTCGCCCAACCCAATTGTTAATGGTAAAAGTGCCAAAATGGTTGTTAAACTGGTCATTATAATAGGCCGAATTCGTTGTTGCCCTGCTTGCAAAATGGCCTCTTTTCTGTTTAGTCCTTCGCGCATTAACTGGTTTATCCGGTCTACCAAAATAATGGAGTCGTTCACCGCAATTCCAACCAGCAGAATAACACCAATTATTGCCATTATATTAAATGTTTTCCCGAGAATAAAAAAGATTAAAATGCTGCCCACAACGGCAAGCGGAATGGTTAGCAAAATTACAAACGGGTGAATAAGCGACTCGAATTGCGAAGCCAGAACCATATAAACCAGCACGATTGAGAGCAGCAAAGCAAACACGAGATTGTCCATCGACTCTTGGCGTTTTTCTTCATCGCCGGTTACTTTTATCCGGTAATTTGGCAGCAAATCGATGGTGGATGTTGCTTCGCGAATCTCTTTTGAAACGTGGTCGAGAGCCACTCCGGGTTTCAATTGAGCAGTAACTTTACCAATGCGATTTTGGTTGCGGCGGAAAATCTCTTTTGGCGAAACATCGTACGAAACATCGGCTATTTCATTAAGTCTGAAAACCTGTTCTCCCGACTTAATAATAAGCTCGTTTATTTCGTTCACTCCTTTTTCGGGAACTTTAATTGTGATGTCTTGCATTTGCCCCCCCTTTTCGAGCTGACCGGCACTTTTCCCTTCCAGCTGGTCTTGCACCTGTGTAACAACCGTATTTATATCGATGTTGTACATTCCGGCACGCAAACGGTCTACTTTTATCTCCACTTCGGGGGCACCATTTTCTATCGATGTTTGTACATTCAACAAACTGCCTATTCCCTCCATTTTCTCTTTTACCCGGTTTACAACCGACTCAATTTCGTCTAGATTTTCGCCTCGCACTTCAACCACAACCGGCGCTTCGTTGGTGCCAAGAATAGCTTTTAATGCACTCTCCTCTTGCGAAAACTTAATTTCAAGTCCTTCAATATTTTCCGAAAGTTTATCGATAGTTGCAATAATACTCGCTGTCGATATTTTTGAATCGCCCTTTAAAATTACCTTAATCTCGCCGGTATTCTCGCCTTCAAAAACCGAGTTTTCGTTTCCGCTAATTCCGTTCGACGGCCCCGCCTGCGAGTAGATCTTATCGAGGTTGTCGCCCAAATAATCGATTAGAATGCGTTCAATATTTTCAACAGTAGATTGAGTTCTTTCCAACTCGGTTCCCTCCTGCAACTTCAGGTTTATGGTCAACTCTTTGGTCTCTGTTTTTGGCATAAACTCGGTTCCAATTTTAGGAACCAGTGCAAATGCAGCTACAATCAGGAGAGTTGAAAGAACAAGTACCATCCATTTTATTTTCAGAATTTTTTCGAGAAAACGGCCGTAACCACCTACTCTAACCGATTTTGCTTTTACCGGCGATTTCCGGTTGCGGTAAAACCGGTGGTACATCATTGGAATAAGAAAAATGGCAACCGCCAGCGACGAAACAAGCGAAAAAGCAACAGTCCACGCCTGGT
>WGCT01000311.1 GCA_015493625.1 Draconibacterium sp.
AATATAACCATTAAAAATGTAAATCTTTTTCATGCAACCGGTTTGGGAGCGTTGGCTCAGTTTAGCAAGAATCTGACATTCGACGGCTATCGTGCTATCCCAAATAAAATGAAAAAACGCTACTTTGGTGGTGGCGACGACGGATTGCAGGTTTCGAATTGCAAAGGATTGGTTACCGTGAAAAACTGCGAGTTTGCCGGATTAATGGACGACCCGATTAATGTGCACGGAACAAGTGTTCGCATCGAAAAAATAGTGTCGGATACACAACTTAAATGCAAATTTGTTCATCATCAAAGCGTTGGAATGCGATGGGGGCATACCGGCGATAAAATAAGTTTTATCGAAAATAAATCGATGCAATCCATCGCAACAGGCGAAGTAAAGAGCTATAAACGTATCGATGATAATTATTTTTTGCTCACTTTTAAAGAGGCGGTACCGAAACAACTGAAAGAGAAGAATGCGCTGGAAAATCTTACGTGGAGCCCCAATCTGCACGTTACAAACACGCAATTTAAAAGTTGTCGTGCACGTGGTTTGCTGGTTTCAACTCCCGGCAAAGTGGTAATCGAAAACAATGTTTTCGAGTCGAGCGGCAGTGCCATTCTAATTGCCGGCGATGCAAACGGTTGGTACGAGTCGGGGGCAGTTTCCGATGTTTTAATCCGGAACAATGTTTTTACCGAATTGTGCAATACCAGCCCGTATCAGTTTTGTGAAGGAATAATTTCAATTTTTCCAATCATTCCCGAATTTAATGCAAAAACTCCCCCATTTCATAAAAATATTAGAATTGTACATAACGAGTTTCATCCGTTCGATTATCCGGTTTTGTATGCTAAATCGGTTGCCGGAATCTCGTTCGATAATAATTCCGTAATACGAAGTCACAGGTTCGAACCGTATCATCGCAGAAAATTCACGTTTACTTTCGAGGCCTGTAAAAATATTTCAGTTGTAAACAATACTTTTTCAGATGATTTATTGGGACGAAACATCCTACTGAAATGGACAGACAAGAAAGAGTTAAAATGCAATGCAGAACAAAACTTAAAGGTTGAAACTAAGAATTAGCCTCCCTTTTGTCCATTACACCTGTTTTCATACTCCGTTTAAATAGATTTTTTGGGGAAAGCTATTTGGTTTGAATGTAATCTGTATTTTGGGAAATGGACGCTGTACTATCGCGCAATTTCAACTTTAATTTGCTTAATGCGGCGGTTGTCGACAGCTTCGATGGTAAATTTAAACTGACAGCAATCTATTTTTTCGTAAAGTGTTGGAATCTCTCCTTTAAGTTCAAGAATAAGTCCGGCCAGTGTGTCGGCGTCGCCTTTAACTTCGTCGAAAACCGTGTCGTCGCACTCTACTGCTTTATAAAAATCGCCCAACAAAATTTTACCGTCGACAAGAAATTTATTGTCCGATATTTTTGTAACAAAACTCTCTTCTTCATCAAATTCATCGGTAATGTCGCCAACAATTTCCTCAAGAATATCTTCGAGTGTAACAATTCCGGCAGTTCCTCCATATTCGTCGACCACAATAGCAAGGTGTATTTTTGTTTTTTGAAACTCTTCTAAAAGCGAACTTATCTTTTTTGTTTCGGGAACGTAAAATGGAGCGCGAATAAGAGTTTGCCATTTAAACGTATTTCCTTTGTGGCTGTGTGGAAGAATGTCTTTTATGTACAGAATTCCGCTTATGTTGTCGAATGAGTCGATAAATACAGGAATACGTGAATATCCCGATTCGTTAATCACTTCAATTACCTTTTCAAAACCGGTTTTAATATCTAAGGAAACCACATCGACACGGGGTTTCATAATTTCTTCAACATTTTTATTCCCAAATTTCACAATGCCCTCCAATATCTCTTTTTCATCCGATAGTTCATGGTCGGAGGTGAGTTCCAGCGCTTGCGAAATTTCGTCCATCGACACCTTTTTCCGGTGTTTTTGCAGTCGTTTATTTACAAACGAAGTGGAATAGATTAAAATTGAATTTACCGGTCTGAATATTTTTTCGAGAATTTGGAGGGGCAGCGACATAAACCGTGCAAACCCCAAAGCATAATGTGTGGCATAAACTTTTGGGAAAATCTCGCCAAACAGGAGAAGAAAAAACGATATAATTACAACCTGTAAAACATACTCGGTAAGTTTCGAGTTTTCTATAGTTAGCAGGTTCGAGCTGATAAACGAAGTAAGAATAATGATTCCAATATTTACAAAGTTGTTGGTTACCAGTATAGTAGCCAGTAATTTCTCTGGGCCCTCGAGATTCTTTAAAACTCGCTGGTTGGTTTTGCTCTTTTTCTGAAGTTTTTGCTTGTCGGTAGCACTAAGCGAGAAGTAGGCTACTTCGGAACCACTTATTAATGCCGATGTTAGCAATAAAAGCAAAACAATAACTATACTTATTGCGATGCCAAGAGTTAAGGGGTGAGTTTGAATGCTTAAATTGCCAATTTTGGCAGTTTCAAAAAGTGGTTCTGTTCCCAAGCTAATCAATTTAATTTATTAAAATGGCAAATCGTCTTCGCCGCTGTCGTCGTTAGTCTCCGGGTCAACCGGCTTTTGTTCCGTGGGTGGAACTGAAGTTGTTGCCGCACTCGTATTTGAAGATGGTTCAGAAGGAGAACTTTTTTTGCCGAGCATTCGTAATGTGTCTCCATAAATTTCGGTCATATATCGTTTGTTCCCCTCTTTGTCGTCGTAACTTCGTGTGCGAATTTTTCCTTCAATATAGAGTTGGTCTCCTTTTTTTATCCATTTTTCGGCAATTTCGGCAAGCTTGCGCCATAAAACAATGTTGTGCCACTCGGTAGTCGAAACTTTTTCGCCGTTTTTTGCTGTGTACGATTCGGAGGTTGCCAACGAAAAATTAGCAACTGCAACACCTGTGTCGAGGTGCCTTACTTCGGGGTCTTTACCCACATTCCCTACTAAAATAACTTTGTTTACTGACATGATTTTTCTTTTTATGGTTAACATTTAAAAATACAAAATCTATAATTATTTATAGAATGTTACCAGATTTTATTTTAAACAACTTCTTTAAGC
>WGCT01000312.1 GCA_015493625.1 Draconibacterium sp.
AATGGTGTGCGTAATTCTTCAGCCACGAAAATAGACATTAAGCCCTAATACTCAAAGTTTTTATTATAAAATATAGAAAGTTCAGCTTTATTTATGAAGTTTTAAATTGAATAATAGATTGTTATTCTGAAGGAATCTCTCGGGAGATTTTTATACAACACTGATAATCTGCAAAATGCCAAACGCCACAAAACACATATTAGCAACTAACATTCAATAACTTAGACTTCGCTTTTCATCTTGTTGCTTGTTGCTCGTGTCTAATAATAGAAAGAAACAGTTGTTTAATATTAGGCACACTGCTTTTTGTATTGAACAAAGCCACAAATGCGAAAAAAAACATTAGCCCATCCATTTTTTTAAAGGAATAAGACCGGGTTTTGTTCCATAAAAATAGTTATCTAATTTTAGTGCCAACCAACGGTTTACAGGGTTTCTTTTTATCATCAAGCGAATTGTATTATGAATAAAATTATTGGGATGCGAATAGGGGCAAACGGTGATGCACCGGCCACAATCTGTACCAATTTTACACCAATATGTATAGCACTTTTCGTGGCTTATTTTCCAGAGTTTCCAACCCGATTTTGTTTTACCCGATTTGAAAGAGATTGCATTTGAGGGACAATTTACAGCACATTTTTTACAGATTTCACAAAACTGAACTACCGAAGAGTCAATCCCTTTTGGCGAGGTTGTAACCAGTTCCATATTAGTTGTAACAACTGCCACGCGCACCCGGGCACCCAGTTTTGGGGTCATTAACAGCCCCATACGTCCAATGGTTCCCAATCCTGCATCCTGTGCAACCAACGGACAAATTACGCGATAGTTTGCATCTATATGTGCACGTGCTTCGAACCCAAGATTTCGAATAAATTCGGCAATTTGAACAGCTATTGTTCCGGCATTTAAATACTGCTGCGACGACTCCATAACAACCGGCCCCTGCGGAGCGTAACTTAACGATTTAGAACTCATCTCGACAGTAAAAGCAATGGCAAATTTATGATTTAACTCTACCGGGTTGCCATAATTTTTACCACGCCCAATATGCGAATAGAGATGATGAGGTTGTAAATGTGTAATACCAACCGAATGTACTCCTAGTTTTTCGGCCCATTTTTTAAGAAATAGGGTTACCTCGCCGGCATTTATTTTTTTATCATCGCTCTCCGAAGTTTTTTGCTCGGTAAGCGGTTGCAACAAGTTCACCGTAGAAAATGTTGCATTGGCAGCACTAAAAATATACCGGTTGTAATACTTCGCATTCGCATTAAGCAGGCCGGGTAATTTCCTGAAAGCATTATCAGCCTGCAAATTTTGCGGACGCATTGCATAGTAATTTTTAAATTCTACGGTATCTGTTTTTAATGCAGCACGCGAAAACATAACGTCGCGTTCGTCGAACTGTTTTTCAGGAACAGGAAACGTTATGCTCTTATTTCCAAACGGAAGTAGAACAACAAATAGTGCCACCAAAATAAATGCGAGAAGAGTAATTTGAAATATAAAAGGAACAGCAACAAAAATGAGAGCAGCTCCAAAAATCAATAAAAAAATTGTAACCGGAACCATTCTAATTGCAGCTCTCTTTTCGTTCTCGACCATTGAAAAGACAATGAAAAGAGTGGAGAAAAACACGCTACCGAATAGAATAAAGAGTAAACTAAGGGCAATTACTTCAATCATTAAATATAACTTTGAAACGGAATCAAAGGTAAACTATTTTTTATTTCAAAGTAAAACCCGATTCCAACCCCTCTGCCGAATTTGTTCCTACCCAAATTCTATATTCGCCCGGTTCGGTTTTCCAACGGTTTTCGGCACCAAAAAACTGTAAATCTTTTGCCGACAATTCAAAAGTAACTTCTTTTTTCTCTCCTGCTTTCAACTTAATTTTCTGAAATCCTTTTAACTCTTTTACCGGTCGCGAGATGCTTCCGACGAGGTCGCGAACATAAAGCTGAACCACCTCTTCGCCGGTTCTCTCTCCGGTATTTTCTATGGTTGCCGTAATTGTGAGTTTTCCATTGGGCAACAACTCTTTCGATGAAAGTTTCAGGTTTGAATAGTGAAAAGTTGTATAACTTAATCCGTATCCGAAGGGAAAAAGTGGTGCGTTGCTTTCATCGGTATAATGCGACCAGAAAACCATATCGGTTTTATCGGCACGACCGGTATTTAAATGATTGTAATAAAGTGGCTCCTGCCCCACTGCACGCGGGAATGTAACAGGGAGTTTTCCGGCAGGATTATAGTCGCCAAAAAGGACATCGGCAATTGCATTTCCCGATTGCGAGCCTAAAAACCAGGTTTCAAGAATTGCAGGAACATGTTCTGCCATCCAATTAATTTGAATTGGGCGGCCGTTCATTAATACCACTACCACATTTTTATTTACTTCAAATACTTTTTTTAGCAATTCAAGCTGAAATCCTTTAAGCGCAATATTGGTCTGACTTCGTCCTTCGCCGGTTTGGAAACAGTCCTCGCCAAGAGCCATAACAACCACATTGGCTTTTGATGCAACCGAAACAGCATCTTTCATTCCCGTACGATCGGTGGTATTAATCTCCAATTCGGTAGTAAAACCTCGTTTGTTTTTTATATAAACGGGGCCCTTTGCAAAAGTTACATTTTGGGTTCCAACTACATTTTCTATCCCCTCTAAAAGCGAAACGGCTGAATTTGGAATTGCCTTTCCGCGCCAGCTTCCCAACGGAACATCTTTACTCTTAGCAAGTTCTCCGATAACCGCAATTTTCTTTCCGGTTTTTGATAGAGGAAGCAGCCCCTCACTGTTTTTTAGTAAAACAATGCTTTTCCGTGCAACGTTACGCGAAGCGGCTAAATTTTTACTACTGAATACCACCTCTTTTTCACGCTTCGGATTACAATATTTAAACGGATCGTCGAAAAGTCCAAGTTCGAATTTAACCCGTAAAACTCTACGAACAGCATCATCTATTAATGTTTCGTCAACTTCATTATTTTCGACAAGATTTTTCAGTTCTTCAATATATACATTCCCCTCCATGTCCATATCCGATCCGGCAGTGATTGCCAGTCTTGCCGCCTCTTTTTTATTGGCAGCAACACCGTGTAAAATCAGCTCGTTAATCGATGCCCAGTCGGAAACCACAAATCCTTTAAAATTCCAATCGCCCTTTAAAAGGTCGCGCTGCAAATGTATATTCATTGTAGCCGGTGTTCCGTTAAGCGTATTAAATGCGTTCATTACGGTTGCCACTCCTGCATTAACAGCGGCCTTAAAAGGCGGAAGCACAATATTTTGCAATGTATATTCGCTAATATCAACGGTGTTGTACTCGCGACCTGCCTCAACAAAACCATAAGCAGCAAAATGCTTTGCACACGCAGCAATTGTATTTTCCGAAGCGAGATTATCGCCCTGAAACCCTTCTACTCGAGCAACAGCCATTTTTGAACCCAAATACGGATCTTCTCCCGAACCTTCCATTATTCTTCCCCAGCGCGCATCGCGGGCAATGTCGAGCATGGGAGCAAACGTCCAGTTTATCCCCGATGCAGAAGCCTCCTCGGCCGCTATACGCGACGAAGTGTAAGCAACCTGCGGATCCCAACTTGCAGCTTCGGCCAAAGGGATAGGAAACATTGTTTTAAGACCGTGAATGACATCGTACCCAAGAATTAATGGAATTCCCAACCGGCTGCTATCAACTGCCCATGTTTGTACTTTACGCGCTGCATTTGCACCTACAACATTTAACATAGAACCAAGCTGTCCCTTCTTTATCATGTTGTACATAAACATCGAATCGGAATTCTCCGGGGCAGGGCCGGTCATTTCCCATCGCGAAGTGTATTGATTTAACTGACCAATTTTCTCGTCAAGAGTCATTTTTTTCAACAAATGCTCTACACGTTTATTAATAGATGTTCCTTTTGAAAGTCCGGAAATACCTGTTTTTTGTTCGCACGAAATTGTAATCAGAAAAAGAATTACAAGAAAGAATAGTTTGTTTCTCATACTATTAAAATTATTTGATTTTAAAGTCCCGAAGGGATTGCTTGTTCATAAATATAAATAGGTTTTAAAAATAGCAAACACTTATTGTTATTTTCACAAATATAAAATTTATTTATAAATCAGCATCTTTTTTATCATTTGAATTTAACAGTAGAGGTAAGAGAAGTTAACCAAGCTTAACACCTAACCTCCTCGTGCAACGTTGCAATGTAATGCAATTGATATTCAATCATTCAACATTTTATTGCATAACCGATTCAATATCATCAGGATGTATTGGAATTCTTTTTCCAAGAATACGACTTCCTGATTCGGTAACCAAAACATCGTCTTCGAGCCTTATTCCACCGAAGTTGCGGTATTTATTTAGTTTTTCGAAATTGATAAAATCGGTATTTATCTTTTCGTGCTGCCATTTATCAATTAAATCGGGAATAAAATAAATTCCCGGTTCGTTGGTAATTACATATCCGGGTTTTAACTTTTTACCGAGGCGCAAATAGGCAGTTCCAAATTGGTTAACCGGACGAATTTCCTCGTCGTATCCCACATAAGTTTGTCCCAAATCTTCCATGTCGTGAACATCGAGCCCCATCATATGTCCTAATCCGTGAGGCATAAACATAGCGTGTGCCCCATTTCTCACCGCCTCTTTAACATCGCCTTTCATCAGCCCCAACTCTTTTAGTTTTGTTGTAATAACTTCGGCCACCGATAAATGCACCGACAGATAGCTAACACCCGGCTTTGTATGTTTGTGCCCATGATTATTTGCAGCGAGCACAATTTCATAAATCTCGCGCTGCTTTTGAGTAAACTTACCGCCCACCGGAACGGTACGCGTAAAGTCGGACGCATAGTGCATTCCCGATTCTGCCCCCGCATCGGTAAGCATTAAATTACCCTCTTTTAAAAATTCTGAATGGCTATGATTGTGAAGTGTTTCGCCATGTTGCGTAAGAATTATTGGGAAAGACGGCATAGCACCACCGGCAACGGCAATTCCCTCAATTGTTCCGGCAATCTTCTGTTCCCAAACACCAGGATAAGCCATTTTCATTGCAGCCACATGCATTTCGTAACCGGTAGCACATGCTTTTTCTATCTCATTAATTTCGTTGGCATCTTTAACCGAACGAATGGGTATTATTGCTTTAATGAATTCGATTGATGAGTGTTCGTGTACCCGAAACGATGAAATTCCTAATAACTGCTCGAGTATCATTTTATTTGCCCCTCGATAGGGAGGTAGAAAATGAATCTTTCGTCCCCGATTTATTGCCTTTGAAATAAAGTTGAAAAGTTCGTTAAACGGAGCCGTATTTTCAACCCCTGCTTTTGCTGCATTCTCGTTTAACGAAACTTGCTTACCCATCCAAATAATATCTTCAATATCCACATCGTTTCCAAAAATATAATCCTCTCCGCTATCAAAATCCACTACTCCGGCAAGACCGGGAAAATCGAGTCCAAAGAAATAGAGAAACGAACTGTCTTGCCGGAAATGAAATGTGTTTTCGGGAAAGTTCATTGACGATTCGATGTTTCCAAGAATAAGCCCAACACCTTTTAACCCGCTATTATGCAAGGTTTCTCGCCGCTTTATATAAGTTAATTTATCAAACATAATGGTAATTTTAAATGCATTTAATACTCGTGCTAATAT
>WGCT01000313.1 GCA_015493625.1 Draconibacterium sp.
CAGATATATTGCCCTATTAAACTAAGTTATTTCAGTAATAAGGCACTTTTTTTTACACAAATTAAAATTATTAAAAAGCTTATTATCCAATTTTAATATTTTTTCATTCTATTGGAGCTCAGCTTCGTCGAGAACTTTTTGAACCGATCCGTGTAATAAAAGGAGTCTTTTGGCTTTCTCTTCCGAGTAACCCAATTCGTCCACAATCATTTTTGTACCGCGCATCACTAATTTCTCATTTGTTAATTGCATATTCACCATTTTATTTCCTTTAACCCGGCCAAGTTTTATCATTAATGTTGTGGTAATCATATTCAGAATCAGTTTCTGGGCTGTTCCCGATTTCATCCGGGTACTGCCGGTAACAAACTCGGGGCCCACAATTGCTTCAATGGGCACTTCAACATTTTTTGCCAAAACAGTATCGGGATTGCTGGTAATACAGGCGGTTAATAATCCGTTTTTTCGTGCATTTTTTACTGCTCCAATAACATACGGAGTTCGCCCCGAAGCTGCAATTCCCACAATGGTATCCAGCTCGTTTACGTTGTACTCTTTTAGTACCTCCCACGATAGATTTTCATCGTCTTCGGCCGATTCAACGGCTTTTCTAATGGCTTCGTCGCCACCTGCAATTAACCCAATAACAAGCTCGTAACCAACGCCATAAGTGGGAGGGATTTCCGAGGCATCTAAAATTCCCAATCGTCCGCTGGTGCCTGCTCCAATGTAAAAAAGTCTTCCCCCTTTTTTTACTCGCGACACCATTTTTTCTACCAGTTCTTCAATTTTTGGAAGAACTTTTTCTACCGCCGGCAATACTTTTTTGTCTTCATTATGAATTCCTTCCAGCAGTTCGCGGGTACTCATTTTGTCTAAGTTCTTATAAATCGAACTCGATTCGGTAATATTTGTCATAGTGTTGTTATTGTAAATGAAATTTTTTTAATCCGTCGAGCGGCTCTTTTAAAACACCGCCGTAATTTAACCCCGTTAATTGCATCGCTTCTTTTAATTGGGGCTGAAAATAGTAGGCAACAGAGCCAACAAAACGAATTGTTTCGTCTTGGTATCCGCTGTACAGTTTTATGTTTCTTTCAATAAAATTTTTAAACGAGTCGATAACCAGATTCACACAATAATCGTTGTTAATATTATTGTATAAGAAAGGTGTAAATTGTGCCAGAAATTTATTTGGTCGCTCTTTTTTATATACGCTCTCTAAAAACCCGGTATAATTTAACTGAAATTGGTTGCTGAATTTTTGGCTTAAATCATCGGGCATTATTCCTTTTAAATAATCGGCAACCAGTTTACGCCCTAACACAGCACCACTTCCTTCGTCGCCTAAAATAAAGCCAAGTGGCGGAACGTGGTCGATAATTTGTTGCCCATTGTAAAGGCAGGTATTTGCACCGGTTCCTAAAATGCAGGCAATCCCTTTTTCGTATTGAAATGTTGCACGTGCCGCTGCAAGCAAATCGCTTTCAACTTCAATTTTTGCTGTTGCGAAAAGTTGTTGCAACGCATCTTTTATCGTTTGCGCTTTCTTGCTGTCGATAATGCCGGCACCGTAAAAAAAGATTTCTGAAACAGAAGTGCCTGTTTTTGGAATTAATTCTTTTTGAAGTTCGGCAACAATACTTTCTGTTGTTCTAAAAAACGGATTTATGCCATTTGTGGAGATCTTTTCAGAATGATTGGAATCTTTAAAAAAGAACCAACTTGTTTTTGTTGAACCGCTGTCTGCAATTAAAATCATGCCACAAAAATAGTAATTTTTAAGCGATGGGTGCAATCGTTTTTTTTTACTGCGTTTAGAATAGCTATTTTTGTTGAGAAAATTAAAGTTCCTGCAATGAAATTTTTGTATCTGTTTGTTGTTTCGTTTCTCCTGTTTATTTCAGTTAATGCGCAGTCGCCCAAATACGAATTTCGTGCGGTGTGGGTGGCAACCGTTGCCAATATCGACTGGCCGTCGAAGCCGGGGCTTTCGGTAAAAGAGCAGCAGCGCGAAGTGATTTCTATTTTAAACAGGCAGCAGGAATTAGGAATGAATGCCATTATTCTACAGGTTCGTCCGGCTGCCGATGCTTTTTATCCGTCGGAGCTGGAGCCGTGGTCGAAATATTTAACGGGTACGCCCGGCCGGGCGCCAAAACCTTTTTACGACCCACTTGAATTTTGGATTAACGAAACGCACAAACGCGGTATGGAGTTGCATGCGTGGTTAAATCCTTTTCGGGTGGCCAATAATTACACCCGGCCGTTAGCTGCAAATCATATTGCGTTTAAACATCCCGAGTGGATTTTGAAATACGGCAATAAGCTTTATTTCGACCCGGGACTGCCCCAAACCCGGAGCTTTGTAATAGCCGTTGTAAAAGATATTGTTACTCGTTACAATGTAGATGCTATTCATTTCGACGATTATTTTTATCCCTATCCTCTTGATGAAGATTTTCCCGATACCACATCGTTTGCAAAATACAGCCGGGGTTTTTCTTTGAACGATAAAGCCGACTGGCGTCGCGAGAATGTTGACATTTTAATTGAACAGTTAAATAAAACCATTAAACAGATAAAACCGTGGGTGAAATTTGGAATCAGTCCGTTTGGTGTTTGGCGAAACAGCACCACCGACCCGCGAGGTTCGGCCTCAAAAGCGGGAACAACCAACTACGACCAGCTTTTTGCAAACGTTATTAAGTGGCAGGAGAAAGGCTGGATTGATTATTTGTTGCCACAACTTTATTGGCAAATTGGGCATCAGGCTGTTGATTTTAAAATGCTGGCAAACTGGTGGGCAGAACATTCGTATGGCCGGGCAATGTATGTGGGGCAGGCAGCGTATAAAGTTAGTCCTTCGTCGAAAACCAAAGCGTGGACAATGCCCGGAGAGCTCCCTGCACAAATAAGAGTGTTGCGTAGCATTGAAAATATTGATGGTTCGGCATTTTTTAGCAGTAAACATTTTAACCGGAATTTGCTTGGGTTTCAAGATAGTCTGAGGTTGGATTTCTATAAGAATAAGGCAATAATTCCGCCAATGAGCTGGATTGATAATTCTCCTCCGCAGCCGGTTCTGAAGGTGAAAAAAAGAGGGAAAAGAGTTAAATGGAAAACAGTGGTCAAGGTTACTGAAGAAATGGATAAGCCCAACAGTTTTGTACTCTATTTAAACAAGGTGGGAACAACGTTTAATTCCGAGAACAGTCGGTTTATTTATAAAATAGTCCAAAATACAAAATTCAAATTCCCGAAGATAAACAGGAAAAAGCAACTGTACGAAGTGCGGATTTCGGTTTTAGACCGTTTGCACAACGAAAGCAAAATCAGCACGCCGGTATTATTAAAATTGTAAAATTGAGTATATTGCCCGTTTAATCAAACAATAAGAATGGCACGAATAAATTGGAAACCCGGGACAATGATTTACCCGCTGCCTGCTGTAATGGTGAGTTGCGGGCACACACCCGACGAGTATAATATTATTACAATTGCCTGGACCGGAACCATAAACTCCGATCCGCCAATGTGTTATAT
>WGCT01000314.1 GCA_015493625.1 Draconibacterium sp.
GACTAATATTTTATGATTATGAAGATGAAACTATTTCTATTTATTGCAATTGTTGCTTTAGCATTTTCGTGCAAAACAGCAAAACATTCGAAAAGCAGCGAAACAGAGGCTAAGAAAGCATCGGCAACAAACCAGACTGTTCAATCGAGCTCGGGTGATGTTACCGGCGCAGACAAATCGCAGCAGGCACAATCGGTTAATGCAGCATCTTCCGGTTCAAGTAGCACTTCGTTTGAAATTATGAAAAAGTCTCCTAATTTGAAAAATTTATCGGAGCTTTCGGCATTCTTCGACATGCTGGATATTACGTATTATCCCGATTTGGTTAACGATCCGGTAAATGCTCATAACTATAAAAACGACGAAAAAATGACAGCTGCAAATATGGGCGTTTATTTGGGCGACATGGTTTATGTAATGGGCAGTGAAGGGTATATTGAAGCATATAAAAATTTTGGTGCTGCAATGGAGTTGGCTCATGAAGTTGGCATTGAAGATAATTTTCCAAATCTTGTTATCGACAGGTACGAGGGGAAAGCTCCAAAAGACTCAATAATGATGATGTTGGATGACGCTTTAAACAAAAGCGAAAAACACCTTTCGGCAAACGATAAAGTAATTTTTTACGATTTTTTATTGTATGGAAATTACATTGAAAAACTGCATATCATTTCAGGATTACTTGCAAAAGTAACAAAATCGGAATTACCCGATGCAGCAACCGCCGACTTAAAAAGAAACTTACTAATATTTATGGCTAAGCAGCGTAAACCGCTCGAAAAAGCGTATAAAATTATGTCTCCTTATTTCGATAATTCGCCAAAAATTATCAATAAAAAGGAGCTAGAAGATTTAATTGAAATGTATAAAAAGCTGGAGATTAATAAAGATAAACTTCTTAAGCTCGACCCGATTGATATATACAAAGCAAAAGAAGTTAAAGAAATTGAAAAGCAGATTGACGTAGTAAGGAACAGAATTATTTTATAGTATTTTGCAACCAGATTTGAACGGGTTTTAATGCTTTTACAGCGTTAAAACCCGTTTTTTTTTGCAGAAATTGTTTATTTCGAATATTTGGGAAGAGTAGATATACGGATATCGGCATAATAAGCGGTAGCGTTGTGTGCCGAAACAAACTGAGGAACTCCATTCTTAATATCGAGCGATTGTTGGTGTGTATGCCCGGCCAAAACAGTTAAAAGATTTGGGGCGTTAAAAACTTCATCGTAAAAACGATAGGTGGTTTTTGAGTGCCCTTTTTCCGGCCACCTTTCGCGGCGTTCTATTTCAAAATTTTTATCGGTTTTAGCCCCCCATTCGGGATTTGCACAACCAAAACCAATCGGTCGCCCCGGCATAAAGAGCGGAATGTGTATAAGCAAAATCATTGGCTCGTTGCTTTTTACCTGCTCGTTAAAAAAATTCAGCTGGTCGGGCTCAATTTCATAGGTAGAATTGTCGATGCAAACATAACGCACGCCTCTAAATTTATAAGTGGCAAAGAGAGGATTATTCCCTTGATACATTATTTTTAAACGTTTTGCTGTCCAGATAGAACGCAACTCCTTCTCGCTGCCTTGCATTCCTTCGTAATGCCAGTCGTGGTTTCCGGCAATATATGCAAACGGAATTCCCGTATCGGTTAATTTTTGAAATGCCCACTCAACGGCTGCTTCCGATGGAAAACTAAAAATATCGCCAGTAAGTGCTAGAAAATCGACTTTTTGTTCTTTGGCAAGATTGAGTGTAAGTTCAAAACTCTCTTTAGCAGATAACTTTTCGTTGGTTCGAAAATGACTGTTAACGTTGTATCCCTTGGCCATTCGTTTACTAAACTCCCTATACTTCTTGCCGCGTTCATCGTCAATAGAGAGATGTGTATCGGTAATATGAAAAATACGAGCCGGTTCAATATCCGTTTTTGTATAGATTAAGACTTTGTTCCGGGTTTCGGAAAAAGTACCACGAATGCTTTCAACTCTCTTCTTATTTGCTGATGAATTAAATGGATTTAATGCAACACCTACTCCGCTGAGTGCGGCTGCTTGTATAAAGTTTCTTCGTTTCATTGTTATAAATTATTTTACCTCTGTTATTGTAATCTTTTCA
The DNA here is from genome assembly GCA_015493625.1 of Draconibacterium sp. GTDB lineage: Bacteria > Bacteroidota > Bacteroidia > Bacteroidales > Prolixibacteraceae > Draconibacterium. Next base: position 2,113 of record WGCT01000314.1, read on the forward strand.
CTCCTGAACTCGACTATTTCTCCTGCTTTTTTATCTTTTAGTAGTTTTCCAATGGGTGATGCCAAAGAGATACAATAAAACTCATGATTGCCAATATTAATTTTCCCAATAGCAATAGCAATAAAATAATTTTGGTGGTTAGTAAATACCAAACTTCCAAATCCAACCGTTTTGTTGGCCTTGTAAGGATGTATTCGGGCAAGCTTACTTTTTATCTCTAGCGATTGATTCAAGAGTACTCTGTTTTTCTCCACCTCAAGTTGCATCATTGTGCGACTTGTTTCATATTTATCGCCAACACTGCATTTTGTTTCGTTATCGCGCGACTCTTTTGCGGCAGCAAGTGCAATTTTTGTTGCATCGATTTGCGTATCGATAATTTCAATTATTTTAGTTAAAACATTTTTTTTAATGTTGGCTTTCTCCATTGTTTTCAATTAAAAGTTCTATTACAAATTTTGTGGAAGCTATCAATAACTTCAGTTCCAGAAGGCACTTTGGCCGTTTTTGCATATTTCAAGCCCCTGTATTGAAATTAATGTATGAATTAAAAAACAACTTTAAAAATTTGTATAGTCCCATTTCCCACGATAAGCACGATTAAGCATCATATCTGCTCCGTCGTCGCCAACAAATTTTTCTTTATCGGGATTCCACAAAAGCGGACGTTGCAATTCGTAAGCAATATTAATAACATTGCAAACCGAAGCTGTCCGGTGTCCTGTTTCCACGTCGGAGATTGGCCGAGTGCGGTTTTTCATTGCATCAACCCAATCCTGATAGTGATTATCGGAAAAATAGACCCGTTTATCGGTCTCTTTCAATTCTGCTTTTGCCAGTTTTTTATCGGGGAAAGTACGTAGAAACGAGCGGCTTACCTCAATGCGTCCTTCCGTGCCAACAATCTGTACTGCGTTCGTGTCATCTTTTGTCCCCCAAAGCTTATGGTTTACCCGAACGCCATTTTTGTAAACCATTGTAAGTCCGTGCGACTGAGCAGGTTTGTCGGGAGGAAGAAACTTTACCGGGCCCGATTCATCCATATCGAGTGCCCACTGTGCAATATCGAACATGTGTGCCCCCCAGTCGGTAATTAACCCACCACCAAAATTACGATAACCACGCCACCATGCCCACGGGTCTTTTCGTGCATTGGTTGGAGCCAGAATTTTATTATATCCACGGTACAACGACGGTCCAATCCATTCGTTCCAGTCTAATCCTTCGGGCACTTCTTCGGTAGGCAAATCGCACTGTTTTACCGGCTCGCCAACACTTACATTTATCTCTTTTACCTCGCCAATGTACCCATTTCGTACAAGTTCAACAGCATGACGAAAATCGCGCCACGAACGTTGCATATTTCCGGTTTGAAAAACACGGTCGTATTTTCGTGTGGCATTTACCATGGCACGGCCCTCAGCTACTGTTAAAGCCAGTGGCTTTTCGCAATAAATATCTTTGCCCGCTTTGGCCGCATCAACTACTACTTGTGCATGCCAGTGGTCGGGTGTGGCAATTACTACTGCATCAATATCGCTTCGCTCAAGCAGTTCTCGGTAGTAGTGATATCCCTTAACATCGGCATCGATATTTTTATTGGAGTTATTTTTATTTGCTGCTTCAATAAAGGTATTTAGTTTGCTCTCGAAAACATCGCTGGCCGCTACAGCAACAGTTTCTTTACAGTTACCTATAAAATTAAGTAACGTATAAATTTGTTTGCCATTACCAATGTACCCAAGATTAATACGGTCGCTGGCTGCAACAAATCCGTTCCCACCCAAAATATGACGTGGAATAATTGTAACAGCAGCAGCTCCGGCAGCTGTTTTCCCTATAAAATTTCGTCTGTTCATTTTCATTAACTTATAGATTTATTAAACGTGTAAATTTCAGGTTTTAAATTCAGAACCTTGAATTTACTATTCTCCATCAACAGCGCATCGGAAACCGGTGTTAAACAACGATGTTTCGTGCGAGTTCATTGAACGCGCACTCACCGAAAAACTATTTTCTCCGTTTTGGTCGAAAAAGAACGAGCCACTGCGAATTACCTTAACATTCGGGTCTTCGCGAATTGCGGCATTGCTTCCCGGATACGCCTTGTAAGTATCGGCACACCACTGCCAAACATTTCCTCCCATATCGGTAAGTCCGGCTTCGTTCTCGCCAAAAACACCAACCGGCGATGTATATAAATAGCCGTCCTTTATCTCGGGAGCTGTTATTTTTCCCTGCCAGGTATTTGCAAAATATTTCTCGTTAACCGTAACCGCATTCCCCCAGCTGAATTTATTTTTTGTATTTTTTCCACTGCGTGCTGCATATTCCCACTCGGCCTCGGTAGGTAATCGTTTGCCTGCCCAACTTGCAAATTGCACGGCATCGTTCCAGGTAACATGTGTTACCGGATGATTGTCTTTAGCATCGGGACCGTCTGGCCCAAAAGGTTTTTTCCAATATGCACCGGGCAACAGAGTCCATCGTTGTTCTTCTAAATTAAAAACTCCCGAATCGCCATATCGTTCAGCTTCGGTTTTGTAATTTGTACTAGTAACAAAAATGCGAAATTGAGCAACAGTAACAGGCGTTTTATCAATCTTAAACACTTTTACGGTAACTTTATGCACAGGGCTTTCTTGCGGCAGCCCACTGTTTGAACCCATTAAAAAACTGCCGCCTTTAAAATAAACCATTTCAACGCTATCCGGTAACGTTTTCGATTCTGTTTTTTTTATCGGTTTCGATTTTGTTAATTCAGAACCCGTTATTTGCTTGTCTGAATTTTTACTCTGCTTATTTTTTTTCGAGGTACAGGCAACGGCTAAAATTAATATTGAAAATAGAAGAAATTTATTCATAATTTTAAAA
>WGCT01000315.1 GCA_015493625.1 Draconibacterium sp.
AAATTCTATTTCCGTTTAATTCCAAAAATGTGATTTTATCTCTCCTTTTACAAACAAATATAATAGTGTGGTTAAGAAGCATAAAAAAAGGGCAATAACGCCCTTTATAATTTTTATTTTTCTTGAACTATTTTACCGGTTTTTTAAATATTGCATCGTCGAAATCGACATTTAACTTTACATCTTCCATTGTAATAACTGCTTTCCCCATTGGCGATTGCGACTCAATTTTCATGGCCATTGTAACACCATCAACGGTTTTATAATCCGACATATTTTGGGTTATATCGACACTTTGCCCGTTTGCTTTTACTGTTGCTTTTACTTTGGTAATTAAATAGGTATCGGCATCAATAAAGTAAGTTTTTAAATTTCCGTCTTTTGTTGTTAACTTCAGTTTATATGCCGGTTTGCCATCTAAGTTAACCTTTCCAACAAACTCAATCGAGTGGCCTTTCTTTTTGTAGTTATACAATTCGCCTTCCATATCGGCCTGGTCGATTGCATCTTTTAACTGGGCACCCGATAAATCTTGCGGGTCGGGACTTACCCACGGAGCAATCATCCAGCCTTTTTCTCCATCGTAAGCCTGAATCATTTTTTGCCCCTGCATCTCCATCTCCATTCTAAATTTATTGGGTTTTTTAATTTTCATAATCATTGGTAATTCCATTCCCATTTGGCTAATTTTTGCAGTTATCTGAAAAGAAGAGGCATTAGCAAGCGTTTCGAGTCCGGTTGCTTTAACATATTTAGTTAGTACATCGTCGAGCGATTGTGCCTGAACAAAACCGGTTAAAACAAAAATAAAAAGTGCGAGGGTAGTTACAAGTAATTTTTTCATTTGGATTGTTTTTTATTGATTAATATATTAATGGTATTCATTGCGGCAGAAAAGTTACAACTTCTACTTTAATTTGAAACAATAATTTAGAAATAAATTTCGGCAATAATTTTCTCATACGGTACTCCCCGTTCAATCAGTATGTCGCGCACCTCAACAACCATTGCAGGGTTTCCACACAAATAATATTTTACAGCGGGCAGCTCGTGTACCGCATCAATATAATCGGTTACACGTTGTTGCCTGATGTCGCACGACGATTCGCGCGAACAGCAACGAATATAATTTTCGCCCAACAACCACTCCAAATCGTCTTCAAAATAAAACTGGTTTAAATAGCGTGCTCCATGAATCAGTGTTTTGTTTTTTGTCAGCCCCGACTGAATCATGCTGTAAAATGGAGCAATTCCTGTTCCGGTTGAGATGAACCACGCTCTCTCCTCGGTACCAATAAAACTTCCGTAAGGTTCCGAAACCAAAATTGTTTCGCCCGGAATCATTCCCGAAAGCTTCGGAGTTAAAAGTCCATCTTCTTTTACACTGAATAAAATACGAACATCACTTTCCGTATTTCCACTACAAATACTATAAATACGAGGCGGATGCTCTTTATCAACTGCTATTTTAATTGCCTGACCCGGCAAAAAATCGAAAGTTCGATTAAAAGAGATGACATGAACTCCCGGAGAAATTTCTTCGTTATTGGTTAAAATAACTTCGAATAGTTCCGAACTGTTTTTTTTACTCTGTTTTTTTTTCATGAAATGTTGTTCTGTTTCAGGAAGAAACGACAAGATACTTAATCTATTTAATTTTCCGGGTTGAGTATATGAACTATTAATTTTTGTTCCGGAACGAGAATGTTACCACAAGATTTTCGTCCGATGCAGTTTTCAAATTCTTAACTTCGTAATAAACATTCAATTTTTTCATAGTATCAACCTCTTCCGAATTACCCGAAATATCGATGGTAGTAATGTAGTGTGCCTTTAGGGTAACTTTCTCCGAAATATCGAATCCCACTCCGGGCTGAACAAGTTCGAGCTTATAATCGATATCGGAGTTATTTTTAATATTGATTGATTTACTCGTTCTGTTTTTAATATGAAGTGGCGAATTATCGAATTCTAACGAAGCAAAAATCAGCCGCTCGAGATAGGCCGACTCTCCCACGAGCATATTATCGAAATATACTGCCGTTCGCCTGTTAAACAAAGCCTCTTTAATTCCTCCTTCAGTGCGGCTTCGTGCAAAAACCAATGTCATTGGCCGGTGTGCACCCTTAAACTTTATCGGGCTGTGAATATCGGTATTTCCAAGCATTGTAAGCTTTTTTTCGTTTGCCCAATCCACTGCCTCTGGATAATACGATGTTTCGTTATACACTTCAATTCCATGCAATAAATCGCTCTTTAACAAACGTGTGTGCATATCCCACCAACGCGTTGTATCGGGTTGTTGCACTTTCCATCCCGGATGATTCCAAAAAATAAATGCTCCCTGATTGCGCGCCTCTTTCAGCACATCTATAACACTGTCGCGCTCCAGTAAATTGGTATTGGTAATAAACAGAACATTCAAATGGCCGGGTGGCATATCGCGTGTAACTTCAGCACCTTTTATTAAAATTATCCCCATCTCTTCCGAAAGTGGTTTTGCTATTTCGTACGAACGGTTTTGATCGGCAATAATGTCTTTCGAATGCGGGCGATACTCAATATGGTCGGTTATTGCAATGGCATCTAATCCTTCGTTCCACGCCTCTTTTACGCGAACAGTAGGCCAAACTGTTCCGTCGGAAAAAACAGTGTGCATATGAAAATCGCACTTTAATGTTTTGTAACCCGGAATATCGGGAATATTAATAACCTTATGCGATTGAGCATTTGTTATTTGAAAAAGAATCAGGATTAGAA
>WGCT01000316.1 GCA_015493625.1 Draconibacterium sp.
TTATTATACAGTATATGTAAATGAAAAAGGATGTCTTTCGGACATCCTTTTTTTATACCCCAAAAACGGGAAATTTTCATTTTCTATCGCATTTTTTTATATGTATTAATCAATCCGTTTGTCGATACATCGTGACCGGTAACTTCTGTTTTGGTAGTAAGCTCGGGTAAAATTGCATTGGCAAGTTGTTTCCCTAATTCTACTCCCCATTGGTCGAAACTATAGATGTTCCAGATTATTCCCTGAACAAATATTTTATGTTCGTACATGGCAATTAAACTGCCAAGTGCTCGCGGTGTAAGCTTTTTCAATAAAATGGAGTTGGTAGGAATGTTTCCCATGAAAACTTTAAACGGAAGTAATTTTGCAATCTCCTCGTCATTCATTCCGGCAGCTTTTAACTCTTCGGTTACCTGCTTTTCTGTTTTTCCAACCATCATTGCTTCGGTTTGAGCAAAAAAGTTAGCCAGCAGTTTTTGTTGGTGGTCGCCAAGTTGGTTATGGTTTATTGCCGATGCAATAAAGTCGCAGGGAATTAATTTTGTTCCCTGATGAATGAGTTGATAAAAAGCGTGTTGTCCGTTTGTTCCCGGCTCGCCCCATATAATCGGGCCGGTTTGGTAATCAACCGGCTCACCGTTTCGGTCGACCGATTTTCCATTGCTCTCCATATTTCCCTGTTGAAAATAAGCTGCAAAACGGTGCATATATTGGTCGTAGGGCAAGATAGCTTCGCTCTCGGCACCATAAAAATTATTGTACCAAATTCCAATCAGTGCTAAAATAACCGGTATATTTTTATCGAAATCGGTGTTTTTAAAATGGTTATCCATTGCGTGTGCACCTTCAAGTAATTCAATATAATTATCGTACCCAATTCCGCATGCAATGGAAAGTCCAATTGCCGACCACAGCGAATAACGACCACCTACCCAATTCCAAAACCGGAACATATTTTTTGTGTCGATTCCAAATGCCGACACAGCCTCGGCATTGGTTGAAACAGCTGCAAAATGATTTTTTATAAAATCTTTATTTTTAGCCGATTTTAAAAACCAATCTCTTGCCGAGTTGGCGTTGGTCATTGTTTCCTGTGTGGTAAATGTTTTCGATGCAACAATAAAAAGGGTGGTTTCCGGATCAACTTTTTTTAATGTTTCGGCAATATGCGTTCCGTCGACATTCGAGACAAAATGGAGAGTTATGTTCTCTTTTTTATACGGTTTTAATGCCTCGGTTACCATTAACGGGCCAAGATCGGAACCGCCAATTCCAATGTTTACAATGCTGGCAATTGGCTTGCCGGTGTACCCTTTCCAACTTCCCGAAATAATATTTTCTGAAAACTCTTTCATTTGACCGAGTACTTCGTTTATCTCGGGCATTACATCTTTACCATCGACAAAAACAGGAGTATTGCTTCGATTTCGCAATGCCGTGTGCAGCACAGCGCGGTTTTCGGTGGCATTAATTTTATCGCCCGAGAAAAAACTCGTTATGGCATCTTTCAGTTCACATTCATTGGCCAGTTCTACCAATAACTCGCGTACTGTATCGTCGATAATATTTTTTGAAAAATCAACCAGAATATCTTCGAAATTCAATGAATATTTTTCAAAACGTTTTGTGTCGCTGGCAAAAAGTTTTTTCATATGTGTTCCTTCGAACACGAAATAGTACTCTTCGAGTTTTTTCCAGGCAGCTGTTGTTGTTGGATTAATTTTTGGTAGCATATCGTCTGTTATAAAATTACTGATTTGTCTATAATTATTAATTTCTTACAAAGATAACAGAATATTGGTATTGCTTTTTACATCAATTGTTGTGTTCCGAAAGCCTCCTATTAACATAGTTAGTTTGCCCGATGTAGTATTTATCAGCATTTTCGAAATATACACTACTTTGTTAGATGTTTGTTTTTTGTAAAGCCGGCAAGGCCTGTTTTCAGTAAATTACGACAATTGTCTTATGTGTTATAATTCTCTGTTTATGAGATGTTTATAAAAATGTGCCGAACCATTAAAATAGAAAACATGACAAAATAAAAAAAGGCTAACATCTGCTAAACTTAATCCTGCCCTCCCCCGATAGTCCCGAAATCCATTGGGACTGTTCTACTCAACTGAGCTATATTTTTCAAAAGATTTTATTCCAATAATTTACTCTATTTATTTTTTGCTTTTTAATGTGTTTTTCAATTTTCAAAGCTACCAATCTGGATTTGCAATTTCGAAGTTTAAGCCAATTCCAATGGGACCTAATTCGTAGTTAGAGCCAAAAATGCCATTAGAACTTGATCTCCAAGCCGCCCCATGCTCTTTTATGACCTCGGCAAGCTGGTTACTAATATTTTGTTGTCCATTTGCTATCTTTTTCTCATAACCCGGGTAATAAGTAGGATTATTTCCAACATAAAAACCTGTTCCGTAAGTTGAATTGTACCCAACACCAAAAGAAGGCGCGTTATGTTCAACCAAAAAGTCATTTACTGCCTCGGCTTTTTTGTTTACCCAGTCCATAAACTTAGTCGCTAACCTATCAAA
>WGCT01000317.1 GCA_015493625.1 Draconibacterium sp.
CCTATAAGTCTCGTTGGCAACAAATCGGTTTTTACTGCGTAGCAATTCCGAGAGTTGTTTTATGGTTTGTTTGTCGGTTGTTTTATGTTTTTTTAAAAGATGAATTATGTCTATTGTCAGTGTGCCGGTTGTATTTTGTAACCCCGTAGTAAGTTGACGAATCATTGTATTGTTCAGACTGGGAGCTTCGTTTAATTTCTGAATAATTAACCGGTTTTTTAAATATCCCGAACTTTTAAATATTTCGTATAATTTTAGTTGAGTTTCATCGGTTAATAGATGTGAAGGAAGTGCGTTTAACGAAATTTCGGCCAAATAAATATCGTTTCCCGAAATTAATTCTAATAGTTTGTTGGTTAGTGCAGGGGTAATTTCCATATTTTCGGGTATATGTTTTAATACCCATTTCTTCGCTTCCAGGCTGTTTCCCGATAATATTTCGATTGCAATTTTAGACGATAGTTTTTGTATGGTTCGTTTTTCAACTTCCTGTTTTGTCTCTCCGTAAACAATTTGCCAAAGTGTATATGTGGTGTAAGCTGCACCTTTAACAACATAGTTCGAGATTGATAAATTGGTTGCCGACGAAACTGCATCAACACTCTTTTGTTGCGCATTCGAGAGGAGAACTAAGTTGGTTATTTTAAAGTTTGCAAGCGGAGAGAGAGGGTTGTTTAAAATGTTATGTAGTCGGGTGTAATCTTTTTTGCCGAAATGTTCATGTTCATTTTTTGTAAGAAATTCCCCTTCAGGAATCGAAAACCCCAAATAAGATCCCGTACTATTCCAAAAAAGTTCAATGTTTACCAATCGGCATTCGTTATTTACACAAACATTACAAATTATTTTTCGCGAATATTTTACAGGAATATTTTCTTTGCTGAGATGAATAAAAAGTGTGTCGCTACGAAGTGTGTCGTTAAAATTTATGAGTGTTGGAACGACTTTCTGAACAGCAGATGAAATTACCGGAATATTCATTCTGGAAATTCTGTTTTTACTATTTTCTAAAAATAGCGACAGAGCAAGAATTAGAACTATTCCGGGTGCAAATTTCATTGCTGTTATATTATTTCTGTAACTGCTCTTTTAAAAAGTTGGTCATTTTTGTATAAAGATGCATGGTTGTATTTCCACCGTAAATGCCGTGATTGCGATTGATGTAAATGGCCATATCGAACTGAACTCCGGCCTGCACCATTTTTTCGGTAAACTCGAATGTGTTTTGTGTGTGCACATTGTCGTCGGCCGAGCCGTGTATTATAAGCAGCCGGCCTTTAATATCGCCTGCGTGCGACAGGGGTGAGTTGTCGTCGTAGCCGTCGGGGTTCTCTTTGGGAGTACGCATATATCGTTCGGTGTAAACCGAGTCGTAAAAACGCCAGCTTGTTACCGGAGCTACTGCAATTCCGGCCTTAAAAAGCTTGCCTCCTTTTTCCATACTCAGGCAGGTCATAAATCCTCCATAACTCCACCCCCAAATTGCAATGTTATTTTTATCGACATAAGGTAGCGTACCAATATATTTTGCAACTTCAACCTGGTCGTCCGATTCGTATTTCCCTAATTGTTGGTAGGTTATTTTTCTGAACTCTTCGCCGCGTGCCGCTGTTCCGCGTGGGTCGACACAAACTACAAGAAAACCTTCCTGTGCCAGGTAATTGTTCCAATTCACTCCGCGCCCCCAACTGTCGGCAACTTGTTGCGAGTTGGGCCCGCTGTATTGTGTCATTACAACCGGATATTTTTGTGCCGGGTCGAATCCGGCAGGTTTTAACATATATCCGTTCAACTCAACACCTTCCGAAGTAGTAAATGTAAAAAACTCTTTGGGCTTAATATTGAATACTTTAAGTGTGTTTTTTAGTACTGTATTATCTTGTAATATTCTTATCTGTTCGCCTTTTTTATTTTCGTGAAGGGTAATTAAATTGGGTGTTTTACTGCTGCTAAAATAGTTAATGTAGTATTTAAAGTTTTTGCTGAAAACAGCATCGTTCCACCCTTTTTGTTTCGATATTTTCCCTTTTTTCTTTTTGTCGCGACTGATAAAATATACGTCGCGACGTAACGGCGATTCGACTGCTGCCTGATAATAATAGACCTTTTTTACAGCATCGTAGCCATAAAATTTAGTTACATCGAATTCTCCTTCGGTTAATTGTGCCAGTTCGTAACCCTGTTTATCGTATAAATAGAGGTGCATCCAACCACTGCGCTCGCTCGAAACCACAAAACTTCCGTCGGCAAGAAATGTAAAATCGTCGAGAAAACGTTCGTCGATGTACTTATTGTTTTTTTCTGTCATTATTGGCCGCGAGTCGCCGGTGTACGGATTTGCATATAAAACGTCGAGTTTGTTTTGATGGCGGTTTAAGCGCATTACTACCAAATCGTTAGCATTGGGTGTCCATTTTAATCGAGGAATGTAGATGTCGGTTTTTTCACCAATGTCGACTTTTATCGTTGTTTTCGAGCGAATTTCGTACACATTCACCGAAACCAGCGAATTTTTTTCTCCCGCTTTAGGATACCTAAAAGTAACTTCACCCGGATATAAACTGTACTCTTTGTGCCGGGGTGCTTCGCCCGCGTACATTGGCATTGTGTATTCGGGAACCTCAGTCTCGTCGAAACGAATGTAGGCAACAAATTTGCTGTCGGGCGACCACCAAAAAGCGCGGTTAAATCCCTCGGCTTTTGTGTAGTCGCCAAATTCCTCTTCGTAAACCCAGTCGGGCAATCCATTAATAATTTCGTTCTTTTTACCATCGAAAGTGGCTTGACTTTCGCTGCCGAATTTTAAATTTTTCAGAAAAATATTGTTGTTGCGAACAAATGCAACCCTGTTGCCGTCGGGCGAAAAAGAAGCTGCTTGTTGTACCCCTTTTTTCGAGAGTGGCGTTAACTCTTCGGTTACCGAATTCCAAATCCAATATTCGGCAGTGTACGAGTGGCGATAAATCTTTTGCTTTTTTGTGGTCAGCATAATTTTTGTTTCGTCGTTACTAAAAACGTAATCGCTAAACGACGATATTTCGGCATCGTCAACTTTAGTAATATCGAAAACCACCTCAACTTCGTTGCCTGTTTTATAGCTGTATTTTACAATCTTCGAACCTTTTTCGAGTACGGTGTAATGCTCTCCGTCGTTCATCGAACGCAATCCCGAAACCGAGTGAGTACGAAAAGTTCCTTTTACAAATAAATCTTCGAGGGTGATTTTTTGCGTGGTTTGTGCCATTACCGAAATGGCAAAAACAGTTGCTGCTAAAAATGCTATTATTCTGTTCATAATATATGTTTTTCTTAAAAACAAAAGTAAGAAATGTTAGTGAAGTGAAAAGCTTTTTTACGTATTGTACGTTGTATAAAGTTAAATTGAAAAATTACTCACGATGTACATTGATACGGAAAGCGATGTGGGTTGAGTAGAATTTACCGGTTTGGAAACCTTTTTTCAATTTCGGCAGTAAATTCTTTTGCTTTACTTTTTAGGTTGTTCTTATTGTAAAATTGCAATAAGTTTGAGTAGTTGGCAAAATTCGAATCGTCTTTTCGAATTGCTTTTTTCAGGTACTCTTCGGCTTTGGCTTTCTCTCCAAAGAAATCGTAAAGCATTGCGGTATTGTAATCTACACGACTATTGTCGGGGTTTAATTCGCTGGCTTTAACCAAATATTTAAGCGATTTTTTGTACTTTCTGTTTTCCGACAAAATTAATCCATAATTATAAACTGCCATCCCGTTTCCCGGATTCTCTTTAACAAAGTCGGCTAAAATTTCCTCCGCTTTTTTCGGCTTGCCCATTGCACTGTAAAGGTTGGCTAAATTTAACTTTGCCATCTCTATTTCGCGGTCTTGCTTAATGGTTGCAAGGAAAAAATGCTCGGCGTTTTTATAGTCGTGGTTTTGATAATAGAAGTTTGCCAAATTAAATTTTCCGGTGGGGAAATCGGCGTTGTACTTTAAAATATTCAGCCGCTCTGTTTCGGCTTTTTTATATGCTGCTTTGTAATTCTTCGGAATAAGTTTTGTATCGACAAAAGAGAGCCGGTTAATTGCTTCAAATCTTACGGCTTTTGTTTCGTCGTACAAAAGTGGCAAAAGGGTTTTTAAATCATTGTCCGAATCGATATTGAACCGGTTAATTGCAGCCATTCTTAGTTCAGGCTCGATGCTATGCAACAATTTTGTTACAAGTTTTTTGTTCTCGGGAGAATCGCTTAGGTAATTAATTGCAATTGCTCTAATATTTGTTGGATAAAGGTCGTCGGTAATAATTTTGTGTAAATTTATATCGGCATCTTTATCGCCGTTAATGGCTGCGCTAAAAGCCTCTCCGTATTGATACGGTCTGCTGGTTCCAAACCATTTTTCTATGTAGTTGCTTGCCCATTTGTTGCTTTTGTTTGTGTGGCATTGGTTGCAGGCATTGGGTGTCCCGTTCTTTTCCGATAGGTCGGGGCGTGGAATGCGAAAACTGTGGTCGCGGCGATAATCAACGCCCATAAAATTTTGCCCGTGCATATGGCAATTAATACATTGTGTGCCCGAGCCCACTTCGAAATGTACTCCCGCAGCAGAAATTAAAGCATCGCCATTTTCTCCATAATTTTTATGATGCGTGTGTGTAGGTGTATCGTAGTCGCTGGCCCGGTGGCATTGCAGGCAAAGTTTGTTTCCCTCTAAAACAAGTTTCCCCGAATGAACATTGTGGCAGTCGTTACACTGTACGTCGTTCATAAACATCCGGCTTTGTGTAAACGAAGCGTAAACATAATCTTCCTCTTTTATTTGCCCGTCGATATACCAGATTGGTGCAGCAGGCACAGTCGGATTTGTATGGTTGTAAATAGTTGGCGAGAGTGGATTAAAGTCGCCTAAAGCTACGCGTCGCGAGTGGCAACGCACACAATTATTTACATATTGAATGTTGTCGATACCGCTGGTTTTTACCGGTAATCCGTAGTTTTTAAAATCTTTGCGGGCATATTCGGCAAGGTTTGCCCATTTTAAATGCTTCGATGCCGGACCGTGGCACGCTTCGCAGCTAACGTCGATTTCAGAAAAAGTGGTGTGGTAAGAATCTGTTTTCAGGTCGTAATTCTTTTTTACATTGGTCGAGTGGCAGTCGGCACACATCGAGTTCCAGTTTTGTGCCTGATTTGTCCAATGCAGCCAGTTGGTGTGGTCAACGTTCATCTCTTTGTAGGTCGAATCGGGCATATAATACCAATTCTTTTTCAGTGTGTTCCAGGTAAGTGCAAGCGTTTGTAACCTGCCCCCGTCAAACTCAACCAAATACTGTTGAAGCGGAGTGTGTCCAAATACATATTTTACTTCGAACTCCTTCATTTTACCATCTTCTCCATCGGTATAAACGTAAAATTTGTTGTTGCGTTTGTAGAATTTATTGGTCTGATTATTGGCAACAAGAACAGCATTATTGAAATTGCCAAGAACAGTACTGTCGGTTGCAATGTCCATTGCTAAATCGTGGTCGGAGCCGGTCCAGTCGTCGAATTCTGCCTGATGACATTCAATACATGCTTCTTTTCCAACGTATTGCGGAGTAGTGTCGCCGTTAGCATTGTTCCCGAAAAAGTGTTGCTTTAACAGATATACAGGCAAAAAAAGCAGAATTATAATGATAAGAATGCTTTTTGTTGTATTGTATTTTTTAAAACTACCCATTAAACAAAAGTTAATTGAGATTTTTTAAACCCTTTTCTTTTTATCGGTGAATTTGTATCGACCAATATTTTTCCATCGGACACAACAATTGGAAAAATATCTAAAGCCCGCATTGCCGGTGGCGAAACAACTTCGCCGTGTTTATCGAATGCCGAAGCGTGGCAGGGGCACAAAAATCCATTATTATCGGGTTGAACAATGCACCCCAAATGCGTACATTTTATTGAAATAGCCAACATCCCGCCGTTTTCGAATACCGAAAGGTAAAATTTACCCGAATTAAACGGATATATTCTGTTTTTTTCAAATGAATCAATTCTTCCGGCTTCAAACAAATCTTTGGATACGGCTTTTTTCTTTTTCTTTTTAAACGAGTCGAAAACAAGGTATCCGGTTTCGATGCCTACAATTCCGAGAATTATCTTTTTAAAAAAATTGCGTCGTTTCATCTTTCTGTTTGCTAAAAAATTAAATGCATTGCTTCGCCTCTCAACCAAATTCCTACAAAACTCATTACAATGTACGATGTAAAAATAATTGTTGCTAAAGCAAGAATCAATTCAATTTTATC
>WGCT01000318.1 GCA_015493625.1 Draconibacterium sp.
ACCTGCACCCAGCATGGCCAATGCAAGAGCCACTACTGCTAACTTTTTAATTTTTTCCATTCTATTTATTTTATTATTCAATAACCACTAAAGTTACCTATTTGTTTATTCTTTGGCTGTAAAAAAAGGTATCTTCTTTTTAAATGTCAAACTTCCATTTGGGCAAACCGAAACACACTCCAAACATTTCGAACAACTAAAATTCTCGGCCGGGTCGGTCATTCCGGGTTTATACAAACTAAACTTTTGTTTGTCAATGCTTGGCATATAACAAGCACTGTCGCACAATCCGCAGTCTTTACAACTGTTGGCATCGAGCTGTATTTTATAAAACGAGAACTTATTTAACCATCCTGAAACCCATGCAATTGGGCAACCAATTTTGTGGTATTGATACATGCGTTGAAAGGTCTCATTCGGACTCATTTTCATCATTATCTCCATAATAATTCCCACTGGACACATCCACCGGCAAAAAACTTTGCCCCAAATAATTCCAATGGCAGAGCCAAAACCAACTACCCACCACAACGAAATTTGAAAATAACCGATACCAAAATAGATTGCAACACCCAAAACAGCCTGAATAATACGCCTGTTTTTTGATAAAAACGTTATCTGTTTTTGTTTCTTATTCATACATTTTACTCTGCCGTAAAAGTATTGGTTTACCTTAAACTCTCCAATTTACAGCTTTCGAAATGAAACTGAAATTTGATAGTTTTTAACCTGTCAAAAGATAATTTTAAAGGAAGATGGATAATTTTGCAGAAATCAAGTTGGCATTGCTAATCCTTTTCGAAATAATCTCTGTTTTATAAAGCTAAACCACCGATGCTACCACTGTCATTTACAAAACTTGGATTTAATAACAAGTAAAGCAATAATTCAATTAAATTTAACTTCTAATGTTTTTTTCGGTTTGGTAGCTGCTTCAATATGCTCAAAAGTTTTCCATTTATTTAAATCGGGGTCGCCAATCTTAACAGTATATTTCCCTTTTTCAAAAACTTTAGGCTGCCAGCTTTTCCCATTAATACGAATGGTATAAACGGTTTCGCCATTTCTTTCGTTTACTACCTGCACAACAGGGTTGTTCATTCCTTTAACTTTTATGCGTGGAATAAATGCCACCGCTTTTCGCCCGTAATTATCTTCCTGCGAAATTGTGATGGGCCAACCTTTATATGGTTTTCCTCCGGCAGTTGGGTCGGCAAACCGTGGCCAGTTTGCAAAAGTAATGGTACGCTTCGCTTTATCGAAAACAATAATACCATAACCGGTAGCACGGTCGTATAAACGAGCGGGTTCTTTCCCCGATTTAAATGGGTTCGAGATGGCCAGTACTGTCATTTTGTTTCCAAATCCATCAACAAAATCGCCTGTATATTTTGGTTCTCCGGATTTATGGTGTCCACCTTCGGTTGGCGGATAAAACCTACGTGGCCAAATATTCGAAATAGATGGAACACAAATAGCATAACCTGAATCGCCAAATTTGTCGACTCCGTATTGTAGCGAAGAGCCCAAATGTTGGTCGCCTGCAATATGAAAAGCAAAACCCTTGCGTATTGTTTTTACAGCTTTGTTTCTTCCTGTTTGTGGCCAGCTGTTCGAATCGAAATCGGAGACCATTTTGTCGTTGGGAGCATACTCGTTTTTATCGTACACTTCAAGTTTAGGAACAACGGCATCGCTTTTAGCTGTGGTTGGCAAAGTGGCTACATTGTTAAAAATAGTTGCCGAAAACAAAACTTTCATCTCCGCGTGGTTGTCCCAATTCTTTGTCCACTCTTCGAGGAAAGCCAACTGGCGATCTCCGAGTAATTTTGCATCGGGATGAAAAGCATCGGTTGCTGCATTAAACTCAGGGTTTTGCGGCCACCCGTTCCATATTTTAGCATCAGGCAACAGCGGTTTGGGTGCCGATTTAAATTTTCGGTCTTCAACAATAGCGACACTAATTCCGGCATAACTTAATTCGGTATAATACACACCAATTCCCTGCTGTACCGGCGCGGGGTCGTAGGCATCGGGCAAATGACCGGTTTGGGTGCGGTCGACAACATTTATAAACAAAGCCGACATTTTATAACCACCACTATCCTGCCTCTCTGCTGCACTCCCTTTTTTCGAAGCGGCTTTTCCCCCGTTTCCCCAAACGTTTCCATGCAACACATCGTGGTCGTCGGGAATACTTATACTTGGTGTTTTGCGTAACAAATCGCCGTACGCCCAGCCGTAAATGTACCATTTGCGCAAATAGTCGAGAACAGCCATATTTACCGGTGCCCGTTGTAACCCGTAACCGGCAACTCCTTCGTAAATCTGGTCGCCCGAGAAAAAGAGCAAGTCGGGGTTTTGTTTTTTTACATTGTTCCATAAATCGTTATTTGGATAGCCCAAATCGTTATTCCCGGTAAATGCGGCAACGGTAATTTTATCCTTATCGAAAGGCTCTTTCCTAATCTCTCCTTCGTAATAAAACGTTGTTTTCTTCTCGCCGTTGGCAACCATTTTATAGCTCACCCTATACGGAATCATCTCGGTATTGTTCCAGTTTACGACCCTAAAAATTGCGGTGCGGGAGTTTTCTTCAATATCGGCTTGTGCAACGGTTTTCCATTCGCCGTTTTCGTTAATCTGGAGTGTTGCAAACCGGTCGTCGTCTTTTCCCATTGGCGGCATTTGGACACTCATTTTTAATGTGCCACGACTTAATGTATATTGTGTGAAAAGTACCGGTCCGAAAGCTCTTTCGGCATGTTGAATTAATTTAGTTCCGGTAATCTCCCAGTTGGCAAAAACCACACTCGGGTTGGTTTTATCGGTTACCTCACCAAAATCGCTCACCAAACCAATGGCACCGTAAAACGTTTTTGCAGGAATATTGTCGACTTTTTCGCTTGCCAAAAACTCGTTGTTTTTTTTACGCAAAACAGAGATTTCAACTTCGTAGTTTTCGCCTGCAGGCATTGCAGTAACTTTTAAAATTACCCCCTCCTTTAAATAAGGTTTTACCCCTTCGGCATTTTTTACATATTTCACCGGGATATCGCCAATAAAAAGTTCTCCACGTGTTGTTATTCCAATATTTAATCCGGTACCATAAATGGCATCGTCGCGGTAATCGTTAAATTTACCTCTTGATGCCAACCTAAATCCAACCCAGTTTCGCGATGATTCGGCAGGATTAAGAACCCGGACTTCTGCCGACATTTGCAACACTCCCTCGTTTTTGCCCAACCGGTAGGTAAGCAAACTTATGTTGCGGTTCCAGTTCGATGCCACACATTTTATCGTTCCATTGTCTATTTGCCAATCCTGAATTCGGTTTGCCCAGTAGTCGGCTCCCAACCAAATGCGGGTAGTTTGCGGTTTCTTCATTTTAAAATCGGCAGCTTGTACTAAAACTAACCCCATCAGAATAAACATAAATACACTAAAAACCTTTTTCATGATAATATTTTCTGTTAATATATTGCGTGGCCATATTTAAAGCAACAAAGATTCTAAAAA
>WGCT01000319.1 GCA_015493625.1 Draconibacterium sp.
AATTCTTCGCTGTAAACTTAGTTAGCTCAACTCCCGAGTCGGGATAAATTTTATCACTCATAGTAAAACTGTTAATTTAATTTTAAAATAAAAGGGGATATAAAACTGCATCGGTTGAAGTAGTTTTCAGCTTGCAAATTTAACACAATAAATAACTCTGCTATTAATAATTCTATTGAAAGTAGAAATAAAATTTTGCTGTTCAAGATGCTCTGTTTCAGTTAGGTAGAATTGTTTCTTCTTTTTTTTTGAAAGGTTTCTCCGGTTTCTACGACTCTTTGAACAAGCAAAACAGAATTTTAAATCTAAAAATTAAAAAACATGAAAACATTATTTACTTTTATTTTGAGTTTTACATTGTTCAGCTCACTACTGCATTCGCAAGTGGTTGTAACTTCTACCAACCTCTTCTCTACACGCGACCAAATGTTGCTTGCCAACGAAATTAATGAAAGCGGCGAACCCTTTGCCGAAGCACTGGGGTACAATCTTGATTTGCTCGACCCTGCTGTGTTAGACTCTCCCGATTCTATTGCTTATACATTGGGAATTGAAAACTACGAATACTCGCGCTATTTATTGGGAACTGTTGTTTCGCGCTCGGGAATTGGGCTGCATTTAATGTGGGGGCCTATAATTATGAAAATGGCTGCAATGATGCCCGACGATTTTGATGGAAAATACACTAATGGAATGAAAAACGGAGTTAAAGAGGACGATATTTTAATGAAGAACATTATGCATTTTGGAATGCTTGCCAACCAAACTCCGCCCAAAAATCCATTCCCGCAATTTGCCGAATTTGTATGTGGCGACCCACATCTTCCTCAGGCACCTGCATCCGACTTTACAATGGATTTCTCGTCGTTACGGTGGGACAGAAGTAAAATGGATAAAACGTTAAATCTCGGTGCAATGGGACAGGCATTAATGAAACAATATTTGTGGGCACAAGATATGCTTGGTGGTTTCCACGATGCCGACGATAATGGAATTGATCCCGATGGAACTGTATCGCCCGATTCGACAGGAAGCCCTAATTTCGACCCCGATAATAATGTGTTTTACGGTGGTAGTGCCATCGATGGATTTATTGGGCAGGTATTAACTGCCGAGGCAATTAACAAAACCGCTTTTTTAATAAATGCATTGGCATACGACGGAACGCAGTTAGGAAAAGTTGAACCGTCGACCTATAATCCTGAAAACGGTATAAAATATTTCCCGCACCATATTGCAATAACTGAAGGAGCTTCGGGAACCATGTTGCCGCCAAAAGTTACGGCAATGGAGGTAACAGATGCTTCGAGCGATATATTCGACCAACTCTCGTATTTATGGGGAACACTAAACTATAAAAATATGATGGATCCGGATAATAACAGCGATGTAACACATTTTGCCTACCACGATGTTTTCGACGGCAATCCGTTTCCGGCTCCTATGTCGGAAACAGGAGTTGCCGGCCCGTTTGATTTAATGAAAGGAACCAGCAAAGTTATTTTTATGAATTTAATGGCCATGCACTTTAATAAAACAGAGAAAACATTTGTAAATACTTCGGGTTTATCGGGAGGCACAGTGCAGCAGGGAAGTAAAATAAGTACTGTTAATGCCGGCTATATTGTAATGGTTTTATCGAAAATGAAGGAGGAATTTACAGGTACTCCGCTCGAGCAAAAAGCACTCGATGCTGTTAATGCGCAGAGTCAGTTTTTAATGAATTCGTTAAAAGATGCAGATGGAGGGTATTTTAATAGCTTTACCATTGGATCGGGAGCCGACAACTCGCCCAAAAAAGCCGAAACACAGGCAGCAGCAGCACGCGGATTGTATGCTGCATACACGTTAACAAACAATACAGACTATCTCGATGCAGCAAACGAGGCGTACGATTATTTAATTACTAACTTTTATGTGGCAACCGAAAATGCATTTCTTACCGAAGCTGGAAATTCGATGGCAACTTACACTCCATTTAACTTTGCCGTAATTACCGGTGGTTTACGCGAAGCTGCTTTGGTTGGAAATAAAACAGAAGCACCGGCAATTTATACAGGATTCTTTAAACGAGTTGCCAATAAAATGCAGCTGGCCGAGTTTGGGCCGACAGGAGAGTCGGGTAACGATTCGGATAACGACGGCATTCCGTATTTGGCAGAACAGCCCAATCAGCTTGCACCTGTTTTTGCTACCGAAGCACAACTGCATTTTCATATTACTTCGGCCAAAAGAATTGAATTAAATAAATTCCAAGTGGCCATCTATCCAAATCCGGTTAAGACAAATGTTACTATCGATTTCGAATTAACAAAAGCAACAAACGTAAAAATTGATGCAATTGATTACACCGGAAAAACCGTTGAAACCATTGTTAATCGTAAAGTTTATAAAGGTGAATTTAAAACATCGTGGAGTGTAAATAATTTAACTGCCGGAATATACTTTTTACGAATAAGTGCAGGAGACGCAGGAATTACAACAGAAAAGATTATTGTAAAATAGTTGTTGCTGTGGCGTATAAACTAAAGGTTAAAGGATCTTATTTTGCAGTTCTATTAATTAGCGGTTTGCTGCAATAATCTCAAAACTTGAATTCGAACATAAAATATCCGGGGAAATATCTACCGGATATTTTTGTGTTTATTGAGTTTATATCACTTCTTCAATTCCACGCATTTTATACTTTTTACAACCCTTTAATCCATATCCATTGAAAATTAATTTGCTCGTTTTGTTCCGGTTTAATGTTTAATTTTTCAATTTCTTATTAAATTTCTTCCATATTGCTTAAGTGTAATTCAAGTGCTTTTACCGAAATTTGAATTTCCCAAATAGAAATAGCAAGCGATGTAGAAAGCAGGAGTAGTGCTGTTCCAAAAATCCAAGCTGCAAAAATTAACAGGCCGATAAACATTAGAAACATTGTAATTACACAAAGAAACAGACTGGTAACGCCAAATATTTGCATTGTACGAATAAGGTGTAATCGTTTTCTGAGGTTGTTAATTTGCCCTTTTAAAACGGTACTCGGATTTTCGAGATACTGTTTATGAAGCGACCGTACAACGGTGGTATAGGCAATAAACCTGTTGGTGAAAGCCAGAAGTATTAGTGAGATGGCAGAAAATAAAAGTGCCGGAGTGGTTAGTGTAAATGCTTCGTTTAAGCTCATGGCAAAATATTATTTTAAGTTGAATGCAAGTTTAATCCCCGAAATTACCATTCCTGTTCCCATAATCGAGAGTATTAGTCCCATAAGTTTTGCAATAACAGTAATTAAATTCATCCCGAATATTTTAACAATTTTATCGCTAAGTGTAAAAGCAATGTATGTCAAATAAACAATTACGCCAAAGGTTGCAATTACAATGGCAATATGAATGTAATTGGCATTGGTTACGCTGTTCATTGCGGTAACAATGGTTCCCGGGCCTGCCAATACAGGAATCGCAAGTGGCGAGATGGCAATGCTCTCGTCCTGGTCTATTTCAGCCTGACTATTTATGCCCGACCGGTGTGAACGGAGCATTCCCAGACCAACATAAAAAATTAAAATACCCCCTGTAATTTTAAAGGACGGAATGGTTATTCCGAAAAGTTGAAAAATATATTTCCCCAAAATTATAAACGATACAACAATTATAAATGCCGTTAATGTCGATTTTTTTGCAATCTGTTTTTTTGTTGTTTCGTCTTTCCCTTCAACCAGCCCCATAAAAATTGGGGTATTGGCAATAGGATTCATAATGGCAAAAAAGCCGGTAAAAACTGTTATCGTAAAAATTACATAATTGTTATTCATTTTAATGTCAATTTATTTCTGCAATAGTTTATCTGTTCTTTATTACGGCAACTGCTGTGGTAATTTACTATTTTAATAAAAGGCCAACGTAAACAATTTAAAAATAACAATCTATTATTTTTTCGACAATATATTAAAAAAAGCAGATGCCGGAATAAAAACATAAAACAAAAATAGATAACTTAAAACGGCAGAGTTTTGTTTACTTTTGTTGAAAATTGTTTTAGTATGTCAAAATCCGGAGTGAAAGCATTTATTCGCGAATTGGAAAAGAGGAATGAACTTATACGAGTGAAGGAGTTTGTGAGTCCTGATTTAGAAATCACCGAGATTGCCGACCGTTTATCGAAACAGGAAGGTGGCGGGAAAGCGGTTCTGTTTGAAAACACGGGAACCGGCTTTCCGCTTTTAATTAATGCACTTGGCTCGGAGAAACGAATTGCTTTGGCTTTTGGGCGCGATTCAATTTTCGATTTGGAAAAGGAGATAGAGGAGCTGTTTGTTGATGTAATGCAACCCAAAGAAAATTTATGGGATAAGCTAAAAATGCTTCCAAAGCTAAACGAGATTTCGCAGTGGATGCCTCGTAAAATTAAAGGGAAAGGCACTTGTCAGGAAGTTGTTATGGAGCGGCCCGATATTAGTAAACTGCCTGTTTTAACGTGCTGGCCTGCCGATGGTGGAAAGTTTGTAACGTTGCCCGGAGTTCATACCGTTGACCCCGAAACCGGATTGCCAAATTTGGGAATGTATAGGATGCAGGTGTTCGAAAAAGACCTTACCGGAATGCACTGGCACAAACATAAAACCGGAGCCAACCATTTCGAAAAATATAAAAAGCGAGGCGAAAAAATGCCGGTTTCGGTTGCTTTGGGCGGCGACTTAATTTATACTTACGCCGCAACAGCCCCCATGCCCGAAAATTTTGACGAATATTTGCTTGCCGGATTTCTTCGGAAAAAACCGGTTAAACTGGTAAAATGTTTAACCAACAATTTGTTTGTTCCCGAAGATTCGGACTTTGTAATTGAGGGCTTTGTCGATCCGGCAGAAGAGTTGATTTGGGAGGGGCCATTTGGCGATCATACCGGGTTTTATTCGCTTGCCGACTGGTATCCTAAGTTTCATATAACGGCCATAACACATAAAAAAGATGCTGTTTATCCTGCAACAATTGTTGGGGTACCACCCATGGAAGATGCGTATATTGGCCTGGCAACCGAACGCATTTTTTTAACCCCAATCAGAATGTCGATGGTGCCCGAATTGAAAGATATGGTTTTGCCTGTTGCCGGCGTGGCACACAATTTTACAGTTGTAAGTATCGAAAAAAGTTATCCCGGGCAGGCAATTAAAGTGATGCACTCGTTGTGGGGAGCCGGCCAAATGATGTTTAATAAAGTGCTTGTTGTGGTCGACTCCGACGTTGATATTCATGATAATAGTGCCATATTAAACGCTTTTACTGAAAATTTCGATGCCGGGTACAGCATTCATTTCTCGAAAGGACCGATGGATGTTTTAGATCACAGCTCGCAGAAATTTGCTTTTGGCTCGAAACTGGGAGTTGATTTAACAAACCCGCTGCCCGAAGAGTTTCAAAATAAAACGGATGAGATAATTCAACCTGAAAATTTTATCGAAGATTATTTAAATGAAATTACTGAAATAGCTGCATTTTTAAATCTTTATACCGAAATTTCTATTCCGGTTCTTTTATTGAATGTAAAAAAAGACAACCGGTTTAGTAAAAATACTCTTCAGCAGAAGTTGGAAAAAATAGTGGGAATTTCGAAGTTTAAAGCAGTTGTGCTGTTTAACGAAGGTGTCGGGCTTACTGATTTTTTTACACTGCTTTGGTTGGCCGGAGGGAATATTGAACCCGAACGTGATATTACTTTTGCAGAGGTTGAAAACAATAAAACATTGGTTGTTGTCGATGCCACTTTTAAAACCGAAACAAACGATAGTTTCGAACGTAGCTGGCCCAATGTTGTAACAATGGACGATAAAACGATTGCCGAAATTGATGAAAAGTGGAACGAACTTGGCCTTGGCGGGTTAATAAAAAGCCCCTCGTTAAAGTTTAAATCTCTTGTTCACGGTACGGGTGCCGTGCGCGAATAACCCCGATTGTGGAGAATTAAATCCAAATCAACGTTAAAATCTTTTAAAGCCAATACGCATCGGTTTCCGAAAACGAGTTTCTTTGTGAACTGTCAACATCGAGAACGCCAATAATTTTACCCTCTCTGTTTTTTAACGGAACAACTATTTCGGAATTCGACCGCGAGTCGCAGGCAATATGATTGGGAAAGGTATTAACATCTTCCACTACAACAGTTTTCCCGTTGTTAAATGCGTTCCAGCAAACGCCTTTTCCTTTTTTCAGAATCTGGCAGGCCACCGGTCCCTGGTATGAATTTACCACCATCTCTCCATCTACAATCAGGTAGTAACCTGTCCAGAAAAAATAGTTCATTTTATGATGTAGCAGAGCTGTAATTGTTGCCATTCGTGCCTGTTGATTTTCGCTTTTTACAACAAGTTTGGTTAACTGTTCATATATTCTCGAATATCTGCCGTCTTTCTTTTTTTCTTCCATATTGTTTAATATGCAATATTTGTTTTCGAATAAACAAAAAATGATTAGTTTTATCCTTTAATTAAATCTATTAATAAAAAAAACAAAATTATGGAAAAAATCGTTACCGACCCAACGGAAAGACAGTGGGGGATGTTTACTCATTTAGCAGCTCTGGCAGGATTAGTTGGAATTCCTTTTGGAAATATTATTGGCCCGCTTATCATTTATATGATAAAAAAGGATGAGTTCGAATTTGTTTCGGAACAGGGAAAAAATGTACTTAACTTCCAGATTTCCTGGTCGATTATTTTTATTATCTCAGCTATTTTAATGATTGTGGTAGTTGGATTATTTCTGTTAATCGGTTTTGGAATTGCGTGGTTGGTTTTTGTAATTTTAGGAACAATTGCTGCAAATAAAGGCGAATCGTATAAATACCCACTTACTTATCAGTTTATTAAGTAGGTTGTTTTTACAATCTGAAAATGGATTTCTGCTATGTGAAGATTAGCGGAAATCCATTTTTTTTGTCTCCATTTCTCCCCATAATTGGTATTAATTTATATTTTTGCAGCCTGATAAAAAGAACAAGATAATGGCACAAAAACCTTCGATTCCAAAAGGAACCCGCGACTTTTCTCCTGTTGAAATGGTGAGAAGAAACTATATTTTCGATACAATAAAAGAGGTATTTCGTTTGTATGGTTTTCAACCCATCGAAACTCCTGCCATGGAGAATCTTTCTACATTAATGGGAAAATATGGCGAGGAGGGCGATAAGCTGTTATTTAAAATTCTTAACTCGGGCGACTTTATCTCGAAAGTGCCCGACGAGATTCTCACTCAAAAGAATTCGGCAAAAATTACAACAAAAATCTCGGAGAAAGGGTTGCGTTACGACCTAACCGTACCATTTGCCCGGTATGTTGTACAGTATCGGAACGATATTTCGTTTCCCTTTAAACGCTATCAAATTCAACCGGTTTGGCGTGCCGACCGGCCACAAAAAGGACGCTATCGCGAATTTTACCAGTGCGATGTTGACGTGATAGGAAGCAATAGTTTGCTGAATGAAGTTGAACTGGTGCAAATTATCGACGATGTTTTTAAGCGATTGGAAATTAATACGGTTGTAAAAATTAATAACCGTAAAATTTTAGCCGGAATTGCCGAAGCAATTGGCGAAGCCAACCGTATAATCGATATTACCGTTGCCATTGATAAACTCGATAAAATTGGGTTGGAAAAGGTAAATGCTGAAATGTTGGAGCGTGGTATTTCGGAAAGTGCAATTGAAAAGTTACAACCCATTTTATTGCTCGAGGGAACAACTTCGGAAAAACTTGTACAAATAGAGAAAGTAATTGGCAACACCGAAGTTGGAGCGAAAGGAATTGCCGAAATGAAAACGCTGTTTGGGTATCTCGAAAAGTTTGAGTTGGAAACCGATGTTGAACTCGATTTAACATTGGCTCGCGGACTGAACTATTATACAGGGGCAATTTTCGAAGTGAAATCGAAAGATGTACAAATTGGCAGCATTTGTGGTGGTGGCCGTTACGACGATTTAACCGGAATTTTTGGAATGCCAAATGTGTCGGGAGTGGGCATTTCGTTTGGTGCCGAAAGAATTTACGACGTACTTATTCAGCAAGATTCATTCCCGAAAGAATCGCTTGAAATAACAAAAGCTTTGTTTGTTAATTTTGGCGAAAAAGAGGAAGCATACTGTTTGCCAATTCTCGCCAAATTACGAAAGAACGGGGTGAATGCAGAAATTTTTCCTGAAAGTTCGAAAATGAAAAAGCAGATGAATTATGCCAACCGCAAACAAATTCCGTACGTAATTTTGGCAGGCGAGTCGGAAATGGAAGCTGAAAAATTTACCTTGAAAAATATGGACAGCGGCGAGCAAAAATTGGTTTCGGCCGAGGAACTGATAAAAATCCTTTCATAACTGCTTTTCTTGCGTAACTTGCAAGAAAATTGAAACTATGATAATTTCAAATTCAAATCGTCCGTTAAAATCACTTGGTGGCGATGTTCGCTTTCCGTGAATGAATTTAATCCGGGTTGTAACCCTATCTCAAAACATTACGA
>WGCT01000320.1 GCA_015493625.1 Draconibacterium sp.
ATAAGCTTTAATTTCAATCGATTTTAAAAAACAAGAAAATGGGAAAAACATACAATTGGGCAGTTTTAGGTTGCGGGCACATTGCCGAAAAATTCAGTACCGATTTAAAACTTCTACGCAATGCGAAATTGTATGCAGCAGCTTCGCGCAATTTACAAAAAGCACAGAATTTTGCCGCCGAGTATGGCTTTGAAATGGCATATGGAAGTTACGAAGAGATGGTAGCCGACCCAAAAGTAGATATAGTTTATGTGGCTACACCGCACTCGCACCATCGCAACCACACACTACTTTGCCTGAATAACAAGAAGGCTGTTTTATGCGAAAAAGCTTTTGCCATGAACCAAAAAGAGGCAGAAGAGATGGTGGCAACTGCCAAAGAGAACAATACGTTTTTAATGGAGGCATTTTGGACAATGTTTCAACCCAGTTTTAATAAAGCAATGGAAATTATTAAATCGGGGGAGCTTGGGAAATTAAAAATTGTCCGTTCCGACTTTGCGTTTCATGCTCCGTTCGATAAAACCAAACGGCTTTACAACATTAATTTGGGAGGAGGCTCGTTGCTCGACATTGGAATTTATCCGGTTTTTGCCGCACTTACTTCACTCGGAATTCCCGAAACAATTAAAACATTTGCCAATTTTAGCGAAACCGGTTCGGAGGAGAGCATCAGTATTATTTTTAAATATAAAGATGGCGAAATGGCAAATCTCACATCGAGCTTTGCTGCGTATTCACCTGTACAAACCGAGTACTGGTGCGAAAAAGGGCACCTTACGTTAAATGCACGCTGGTTTACACCTACCGATATTACCATTTGGAAAGAGGGCGGCAGCGAAACTAAAATCCCAAACATGTTAAAAAATGGCTGGGGCTATCAATTCGAAGCTGCACATGTAATGCAATGTTTAGATGAAGGCAAAATTGAAAGTGAAAAAATGAGTTGGAAAACTTCGCTTGATTTGATGAAAATTTTAGACCGTGTGCGCATCGATGCCGGAATATTTTTTCCAAAACACGATAAAAATTTATTTTCTGAAATGAAGTAACAATACTTCGTTAAATTTTTGTTTCTCGCAAAGTCGCAAAGGTCTGATTTTTAGCAAATTACGACAATCACTTTATGTCTTATAATTCTCTGTTTATGAGATGTTTATAAAAATGTACCGAACCATTAAAATAATACACACAACTAAAATAGCTTTTCCTCCCTATTTAAATAATTCTCTTTATTAGTTTAAAATGCTTGTAAGGCGCATATCTAAGCGGAATATCAATCCAGGTTGGAGTGGTTACAATTGCCCGCTGATTGCTAAAAGCGAGGAAACTTTCGTGCCCGTGGTATTTGCCCAGTCCACTGTTACCAACACCTCCAAAAGGCAGCTTATGGTTGGCAATGTGCATCAGCGTATCGTTTATGCACCCGCCCCCCGATGTGGTTTTTGCAAGTACATCTTCGGCATTTTTATTTTTGCCGAAATAGTAAAATGCCAACGGCTTTTCATTTTTATTGATGTAATTTACCACCTCATCAATTGTTTCGAAAGTTATTACCGGTAGCAGTGGCCCGAAAATCTCTTCGCCCATTATTGGGTAATCGGGTTGTACATTATCGATAATTGTTGGTGCAATATAACGCTCGTTTTTATTGGTTTTGCCTCCAAATATAATGTCGCCGTGTTTCATTAATCCGGTAATCCGGTCGAATGCTTTGTCGTTAATAATACGAGCAAAATGCTTGTTTCCCTGAATATCCTTTCCAAGCATCTCTTCAATGTATTTTCCTATTTTCCCGATTAGTTCGTTCTTAATTGAACGGTGTGCAAACAGGTAGTCGGGAGCAATACAGGTTTGCCCGGCGTTAATTGTTTTTCCCCACGCAATTCGTTTGGCGGCAACATCAATATTGGCATCTTTATCGACAATACAGGGGCTTTTCCCGCCCAGTTCCAACACAACAGGAGTAAGATTTTCGGCAGCAGCCCGCATTACAACCTTCCCAACAGTCGGGCTTCCTGTAAAGAAGATAATATCAAATTTCTGTTCAAACAAAATTGTATTTACCTCTCTTCCTCCCTGCACAACATCGATGTATTCCGAATCGAAAGTATCCTGAATAATTTGTTGCATAACAAGGGCTATATTTTTTGCATAATCCGATGGTTTCAGTATGGAACAAACTCCGGCCGAAATTGCGCCCACCAATGAGTTCATTAAAAGATGAAACGGATAGTTCCAGGGAGCAACAATTAACGCAACACCAAGCGGTTCGTAAATAATTTTGCTCGATGAAGGGAACAAATGCAAAGGTGTTTTTACCCGTTTTGGTTTTGCCCATTTTCGCAAATGCTTTATGTGGTTGTCTATTTCGCTAAGTACAATGCTTGTTTCGGTGAGGTACGTCTCTTCCGCCGATTTATGAAGGTCATTCCAAAGTGCATCGGCAATATTCTGTTCGTTTTTCAGAATAACAGCTTTAAACTTTTTTAAAGCATTCAACCTAAAATTTATCGATTTTGTTTGTTGCGAGTTAAAAAAATTACGCTGATTCTTTACTATCCGCTCAATCTTCTCTCTTGATGTAGTTTCCATAATTTGTTTCTATTTTTTACGCCCCTCAAAATGCGCCATTGTACTGTAAATTCACAAAACTTTTTATTGCTGAATGTTATAAAGTTACGCAGTAAAAGTAGTGATGCAAAAACAGATGTACAATAACAAATGTTATCATATTTATCGTTTATACTCAAACCGAAAAGCTATTGGGATTGAGTATATTCATTAAAACAAATCTCTCGCAAGACGTTTTTCTATAAATTTCCTGAATTCTCCGGCTAAAATAAAGAAGTATTGTTAGGCAAGCAAACACCCTGATTTTTCACCAAAATGCAACTTCTCGCATCCATCGAAAACCATTTCATACAACATCAGGCACTTCGGTATCTTCTATTGCTTCTATTTTATAGTTTCCGGTGTGTGAAAGCAAAATTTGCAGACATTCAACCTAAATATTGTAATTATAAAAATAGATGTTATTTTTATTGTTACGTTTCCGGAATAACATTTTATTGAAATAAACTGGCGAAAATGATACAGAAGAAGTTAATCGAAAACTTATTAATTGAAAACAAAAAAGAGCTTAAAAACATTCTGGAGTTTTGGGTAGAAAAATCGGTAGATAATAAAAATGGAGGTTTTGTTGGGCAGATAAGTAAAAAGGGAGAACCGGTTAACGAAGCTGAAAAGGGGTTAATATTAAACGCCCGTATATTATGGACTTTTTCGAGAGCATATCGTTTTTGTGGCAATAAAAAATACCTGCAACTGGCCAAAAGAGCTTATGGTTATTTTATCGATTATTTTTGGGACAAAAAGAATGGAGGAGTGTTTTGGGCTGTCGATTTTTGCGGCAACGTTACCAGCAACCGAAAGCAGATTTATGGCCAGGCATTTGGAATTTATGCACTTTCAGAATATTATCGGGCCACAGGGAATAAAGAGAGCCTGAATTATTCTATTGAAATATTTCGATTGATTGAGACGCACAGTTTCGACAAAAAATACGGGGGATATATTGAAGCTTTTACTACAGACTGGAAAACACTGACCGACTTTCGGTTAAGTGAAAAAGATGCAAATTATCCCAAAAGTATGAACACTCATCTGCACATTCTCGAATCCTATTCAAACTTATACCGGGTATGGAAAAACGACGCATTAAAAAAGCAAATAACCGAGTTAATTCATAATTTTCTGAACCATATTATACATTCCGAGACTCATCATTTCTCTCTTTTTTTTGAAAGAGACTGGAGCGTTCCATTAAATCTGATTTCATACGGACACGATATTGAGGGGGCGTGGTTAATAAACGAAGCGGCCAGAGTGATTGACAATAACGAGCTTTTTGCAAAAACAAAAAAGAGAACAAAGAAGATGGTCGATGCTGTTTTAGAAGAGGGGATGTCTCCGGATGGGGTATCGGTAATTTATGAAAAAAATGAAGACTCGGGAGAATACAACAAAGAGCGTCACTGGTGGGTGCAGGCCGAAGCAATGGTTGGGCTACTCGATGCATTTAATAATAGTGGCAATAAAGTATATTTTGAAACTTATCAACGCGTCTGGAGTTTTATAAAGAATACGATTATCGATTACGAAAACGGAGGGTGGTACGATGTTATTGAAGAAGATGGAACCGTTCAGGACACCGGGCTAAAAGGCGGTTTTTGGGTCTGTCCCTATCATAACTCACGTGCACTAATTGAGACCTTTTTACTTCTCGAAAAATTAAGCAAGTAGTTTGCAGGATTATATTAAAATGTTTTTCGGAGATTTGTTATACCCATTCAGAAATATTTACGTTTAGCGGAAATAACTGTCTCTATTCAGAAATTAAATCGCGAATAACAACACTGCTGACAAAACAGCCAAACACTGCCGGCATATACGAAATTGTTCCAACAGTAGATTTTTTATTTCTCCCCTCTTCAATACGAACAGCCGCTTCAGGAACATCTTCGGGAGAAAAAACCACTTTAAATCCTTTTTTTATTCCCAGCTTCGAGAGGCGTTTTCGCAACATTCGGGCAAGTTTACAATTGTACGATTTCGAAATATCGGCAACCTTAATCATCGACGGGTCGATTTTCCCGCCCGCTCCCATCGAACTCACCAATTTTATTTTCTGTTGCATTACATTATTAATTAGCGACACTTTGGGCGAGAGTGTATCAATGGCATCGACAATATAGTCGAAGGATTGACTATTTACCAGCTCTGTAATTTTTTCCTCTTTAATATAATCGGTAACAAGTGTAAGTTTCACCTCCGGATTTATATCGATAAACCGCCTCGCAAGCACCTCTGTTTTTGTTTTTCCAACCGTACTTATAAGGGCTGGCAGTTGCCTGTTCCTGTTCGAAGAGTCGATTGCATCGCCATCAACAAGGGTGAGTTTTCCAATACCTGCACGGCACAACTGTTCGGCTGCATAAGCGCCAACACCGCCAAGCCCCACCACCAAAACATTAGCTTGTTGTAATTTATTTAGTTTCTCCGGGCCAAGCAACAGCCCGGTTCGTTCCATCCAATCCATAGCTTACAAAGTAAAAAGGAAATTGTTAAAAAATGGTTATTCAAACGAATTCACCATAATATTTTCGATTCGGTTAAAGTTCTGCCAAACTGATTTTTTAAAATCGTCGGCAGTTATATTCTTCATTTGTGCTCCTTTCCGGTAAACTTCTCTAATATCGCCATCAAATTCGTCGGTTTCAATAAATATTTTTTCGAGAGGCAGCGAACTGAATGATTCTGCTACTTTCGGTCTGTTTTTTAAAAGTGCTTCACCAAAAGAGAAAAAGAGGCCGCGTTTTTCTAATGCTCTTGTTATCTCGACTCCTCCATTGTACCCGTGTAAAATCCAGTCGCATTCAGGATGCATTTTATCGTGCAACTCCACTATTTCGTTCCACGCTTTTACACAGTGAATAATCAACGGTTTTCGAAACTCTTCGGCCATAAAAGCCTGCGCTTCGAAAACCCGCTTTTGCTCATCGAATTCGGGACGGGTTTTATCTAACCCACACTCTCCAATCATAACAACATGGTCAAGCTCGAGCGCATCTTCAACTAAATTCAGTTGTAAATTGTTATTGGCCAACCCTTTTAAAAACCAAGGATGCAATCCAACCGAATAAAAATTCCGCCCCGTAAATCCCACTATTTCTGCGCCCGGAAAAATATTCTGTACAGTTACAACTCCGGCATCTTTTTTTGCTGAATGAGTATGAATATCGATATATGGAATTGCAACCATTAAAATACTGAAACGCTATTAATAAATATTGGTATTAAGCCATCTCCAAAAGCTTTTTAACGGCATTCTCGGCACCGGTAGCAATTTGGTCGATTGTGGCGTTTAACATGTAACAGGGTGTGGTAATAATTTTATATTTTTCGTCGACAACAATTTCGCCATGTGTGGTTTGAATGTGTGTTCCCCCCATTTTTTCAATGGCAGTCGATGTTTCGGCATCCTCTCCAATTGTTACTTCAACATCGCCTAAAACTTTGGCAATTAATGCCGGCGAAATACAGAGTGCCCCAATGGGTTTTTCCTCCACAACGGTATCGCGAATTGCTTTTTCAACTTCAGCATTAACAAAACAGTCGACACCATCGAAAGCAAACGAGCAGAGGTTTTTAGCCACCCCAAATCCGCCCGGGAAAATAATGGCATCGTAATCTTGGGCAGTATATTCTGCAAGCGGTTTAATGTTGCCGCGTGCAATTCGTGCAGCTTCAATTAATACATTCCGGGTTTCGGGCATCTCCTCGCCGGTTAAATGATTAATAACGTGTGCTTGATTTACATTGGGCGCAAAACATTGGTACTCTGCACCATTTCGCGCAATTGCCAATAGTGTTAATGTTGCTTCATGTATTTCGGCACCATCGTAAACACCACTACCTGCCAGTACTACAGCTATCTTTTTCATCTCATTTATTTTAATTATCCTAAATCAATAT
>WGCT01000321.1 GCA_015493625.1 Draconibacterium sp.
GTGCTTCCTTTTGTCTCCACCGGAACCAGTGCCGGAATTGGTTTTTCTATTTTATGTCCCACCCGCCGGGCCAGCTCGTAACCATCGCCGGTTGAACCCGTTGCCGGATACGATTTTCCGCCGGTAGCAACTATCACTTTTTTCGACAAAAAAATCTCGCCATTTGCACGAACACCTTGTATCTTGTTGTCTTCAACAAGTAGTTTATCAACCCTGTATCCGGTTTTTATTTCAACACCCAATTCGTTTACCCATTGAAGTAGCGCACGTAAAATATCGGCAGCTTTATTGCTCGTTGGAAAGTACCGGCCTCCGCGTTCCAACGAAACATCGACACCATATTTTTCTAACAGGTTAATAATATCTTCCGAATAGTATTGCGAAAAGGCATTGCGTAAAAATCTTCCGTTTGGGAAAACGTGGGTAATAAATTCGCCAATTGTGGCATTATTGGTAATGTTGCAGCGTCCTTTTCCGGTAATTAATAATTTGCGCCCTTCGTTGCGCATTTTTTCAAGGATTAAAATTTTTCCTCCCAATTCGGCTGCTCTGCCGGCAGCAATTAATCCGGCCGGACCGGCTCCTATAATTATAACATCGTATTTGTTCATTCGCTGCAAAGATATTTAAAACAGGGTTCGATAAATAATAGTTCCTTAGTTTTTTGTTTTTCGCAAAGCCGTAAAGTCGCAAAGGTCTGAATTTAGTATATTACTACAATTGCCTTCTGCCTTATAATTCTCTGTTTAATAAACATAACGCACGAAAAAAACAAGGTCGATAAGGTTGTTTTGTTGAAATAAGGTTTTTTTAAACAGGCAATTTGTTTGGAAACTCGGGTTAAGTTTTATCGTCATTGCGAGGAAGTATGACGAAGCAATCTGTTGAAAAAAAGAACGAAGTAATCTGTTTTTATTACTCACCCTGATAATTTAGTAGTCTGATTTATCAGACTACCAAATTATCGTCCCTTCCGTCAGTTGACGGATAGAGAGGGAGAAGAGGGAGAGTCATAAAGATTAAATAATGAGCTATTAAATTTTTTTTAAACTCAAATGTTAGAATTCAGAATACGATTTAAAGCCGCGCACCAAATAGTTGCAGATTGCTTCGCCTTCATTCCTCAGCCTCGCAATGACGGGGTAAGTTTTGTCTTCATTGGTAGCCCAGCGAAGCAATCTCATATTTTAACGGACACCAGTGATTTTTTTTGCCGGTGAGCAATAAACAAAATAAACAGCACACAATTAATCTAAAAAGGTTTTACTTTGTTCTTATTCAAAAAGAAAAGATGACGGAACATTTTTCGGAAATTACAGATTGGTTACCCACATCGAAAAAAGAGGTTGCCAAACACGGTTGGGAAGAGATTGACGTAATTCTTTTTTCGGGCGATGCATATGTCGACCACCCTTCGTTTGGTGCTGCGGTAATTGGGCGCGTTTTGGAAGCCGAAGGATTAAAGGTGGCAATTGTTCCTCAACCAAACTGGACCGACGATTTACGCGATTTTAAAAAGTTGGGGCGTCCCAATCTGTTTTTTGCTGTTACCGGCGGAAACATGGATTCGATGGTAAACCACTACACTGCCGGGAAACGCAGGCGTACTACCGATGCGTACACTGCAGGAGGGAAAGCCGGTTTTCGTCCCGATTATGCCACAACGGTCTATTCGAAAATTGTTAAAAAACTTTTCCCCGATGTGCCGTTGGTTATTGGTGGAATTGAAGCATCGTTACGCCGTGTTACTCATTTCGATTACTGGTCGGATAAATTAATGCCTTCGATTTTAGTTGATACGCAAGCCGATATTTTGTTTTACGGAATGGGTGAAAAGTCGATTATAGAATTTGCCCGTTTAATGAAACGCGGTGTGCCGATAGAAAATCTGACCACAATTCCGCAAACCTCATTTTTAGTGGGAGCCCACGAAAAGTACGCCACGAAAAAGAATTGGGATGAGTTTGAATTGACCTCGCACGAAGCGTGTTTAACCGATAAAAAGAAATTTGCCCGCAACTTTAAATATATCGAGGAGGAGTCGAACCGGTTGGAAGCAAGAAAGTTAACGCAACTTATTGGCGACAGACGCATTGTTGTAAATCCGCCCTGGCCAACAGCAAGCGAAAAAGAGATTGATAAACTGTACGATTTGCCCTATACACGGCTGCCGCATCCGCGCTACAAAAACAAAGGGGCAATTCCGGCTTACGAAATGATTCGCCACTCCATAAATATTCACAGAGGGTGTTTTGGTGGTTGTACTTTTTGTACTATTTCGGCTCATCAGGGAAAATTTGTTGTTAGCCGTTCCGAAAAATCGGTTTTAAAAGAGGTGGAGCAGGTAACAAAAATGCCCGATTTTAAAGGTTATATTTCCGATTTGGGCGGCCCGTCGGCAAATATGTATAAAATGAAAGGTGTCGATTTGGAGGTTTGTAAATTGTGTAAACGCCCTTCCTGCATCTATCCGTCGGTTTGTTACAATTTAAGCACCAACCATAAACCTTTGCTCGAGTTATACCGGAAAGTGAGGGCGAATCCGAAAGTAAAAAAAGCATTTATTGGTAGCGGAATCAGATACGATATGATTCTTGAAAGCAGCGGAGATAAAGAGGTTGACAAAACGAATCATCAATATTTACGCGAGTTAATTAAATATCACGTTTCGGGGCGGTTAAAAGTTGCGCCGGAGCACTCTTCGAACGATGTTTTAAAATTTATGCGGAAACCATCGTTTACCCTGTTTAAAAAACTAAACACCGAGTTCGAAAAAATTAACCGTGAGGAGAAATTAAATCAGCAGCTTATTCCATATTTTATTTCGAGCCACCCCGGAAGTAAACCCGAAGATATGGCCGACCTTGCCATTCAAACTAAAAATATGAATTTTAAACTTGAGCAGATTCAGGATTTTACACCCACTCCCATGACTTTGGCAACTGTGGTCTACTATTCGGGATACCATCCATATACAATGGAGAAAATTTATACCGCTACCAATAAAAAATCGAAAGAGGGGCAGCGAAAATTCTTTTTTTGGTACAAGCGCGAGTTTCGAAATGCGATTATTCACGACCTAAAAGAGAGGGGAAGAGCTGATTTAGCTGATAAATTATTCAAATAGGATTTGCTCCTTATTTATGTAACCTGTAACAACTAGAGAAAAGCTATTTCATACTTGTCGTCTCTTTTTCGGGAAAGAGGATGCTAAAAGCGATTGCAAAACCGAATGCCAACAGGTAACTTCCCAACCGTTCCGATATTCCCGTGGGCTCAACCAGCCAGGTTTTCCAAACTACTGCCGAAACAGTTCCTGTTATTAAGCTGGCAAAAACTCCGGCACGCGACAATTTCTTCCAGAAAATTAGCAGTACAATTGCCGGCCCGAACGATGCCCCTATTCCGCTCCATGCATACGAAACCAATCCATAAACGGTGTCTTTCATTGTTATGGCAAGTAAAAATCCAACCAGCCCTACAACGAGTGTTAAAACTTTATTAAGAAGGAGAAGTCGTTTCTCTTCCATTCTTTTTTTTGCCACTTTCGAATAGAAGTCTTCGGTAATAGACGATGAAACCACCATTAATTGCGACGATGCCGTTGACATCATTGCCGAAACTGCACCCGATAACAAAATTCCTGCTAAAATTGGATTAAGAAGAGTTAATACCATAACCGGCATAATTTTTTCGGCATCGTTTGCAATGCTCGATGCTGCTTCGCCGAGTGCTCCGGCTTCAACAAGTTTAAATCCAATAATTCCAATCATAAAAGCTCCACCATATGCAAGCAGAGTCCAGGTAATGGCAACCCATCGACTTTGACGTGTCTCTTTTTTATTTCGCATGGCCATCATTCTGGTAAGCAGTTGCGGTTGTCCGGTATAACCAAATGCCCAACTCAATCCGTTTAAAATAAGCAGTCCGCCGGTGGCCTGTTTTGCCACACCAACATTTAGCGGAACGGTGTAGCTGGCATGAGCAATAGTTTCTGCAATATTTATGTTGTAGGTGGCTGCAATTCCCAATGCAATAATTGGAAGTACAACGGTAGTGAAAACCATTAAAATTGCCTGAAAAGCATCGGTGGCAACTACGGTAATAAAACCGCCCAGCATGGTGTAAAATGTTACCAGAACCGAGCCAATTACCATGCCCCAAAACGGGTCGATATGAAAAGTGTCGTTAAAAATTTTTCCGGCACCACTAAATTGTGCGGCAATGTAAAGTACAAAAAAGAAGATTATAATAATCGATGATAAAATTCCAAAACTCCGGTTTGTACCCTTAAATTTTGCTGAAAAAAGTGTTGGTACGGTTAGTGCTCCGGTTTTTTCGGTTAGTTGTTGCAATGGTTCTGCTAAAAAAATCCATAAAAACAGAATTCCCGAAACACACCCCAGTGCTACCCAAATTGCTGCCATCCCCTCGGAATAAGCATAACCGGTTAACCCCAGTAACAGCCAGGCCGACTCGCCTGTGGCTCGTTCGGAGAGTGCAAGAGAAAATCCCGATATTTTTTTTCCGCCAAGAACAAAATCGTCGTTGGTTTTAGAACGGCGTGCCGAGTAAATAACAATTCCGGTAAGGATTACCATGTAA
>WGCT01000322.1 GCA_015493625.1 Draconibacterium sp.
ATAAGAGACAGGGTTGGCACATTGCATCGCGAAAATAGTCAACCCAAATTAAACATCGTCGGCAGAAAAAGTAAAGCCTAAACGTTTACCGGTTGCTATTTTCGAGTGATTAATTTTTTGTTTCATTTGGTCAACTGTGGCTACTTTTATCTGTTCGTAAGCAGGAACGAGTAAATCGAACTCAATACTAAACTGAATAGCTGTTTCAACAATTTGACGAACAACCCCCGGCGACACCGTATCGATAGCGAAATCTTTTACGGTCTCTTCGGTCTGATTTTTCCCTTCAACAAAAAAATGATTGTCTTTATTTACAAAGATACGTGCTATCAAATATCCCACATCGTTATTCCGGTTGTATTTAAACGAATCGGCTAAAAAATTGTAGATATT
The DNA here is from genome assembly GCA_015493625.1 of Draconibacterium sp. GTDB lineage: Bacteria > Bacteroidota > Bacteroidia > Bacteroidales > Prolixibacteraceae > Draconibacterium. The sequence continues at coordinate 394 of WGCT01000322.1, forward strand.
TATTGTTCCGCAATACGAACGCATCGGGTCTTCATCAACATATTTTGTTTTCCACACCGGATGATTATCGTCGAATTCGAACACATTCGAGTGCATACTAAAAATTAGCACATCGCCACCTATTTTAAACTCCACATCGAATGGTCCGCGTTCTTTAAAAACAGGCAGTACCGGCGTTGGAACTTTACCTTTAACAACTTTCAAATAGTCCGTTTCCAACTGTTTCAATACTTTTTTTAGTATTGTAAATGTTTTTTTTGTATTCTGATAAACCTTTTGCTTTTCCGTCGATTTAATTATCAGCGCCTCTAAAATCGATGCTCTTGTCTCTTTATCTGTCATTTTAAAAAAATTTACATGAACTACTCAAACCTGTATGATTTGAGTATAAAAGTACACAAAGCAAAGTTGCAAACAAAAAGAAAGCAACCCGTTTTGAGCTGCTTTCAATAAATCATTCCTTTTTTCTTTTAGTATGCTTGCGCAAATAATACTCTTCGTTTCGATGGTTTTCCCGAGAATATACAAACTCCCTCTTCCTCCTCGTATTCTAAAGGCAGGCACCGGATTGTTGCTTTTGTTTCGTTTTTAATCCGCTCTTCTGTTTCCGAAGTTCCATCCCAGTGTGCTAAAACAAAGCCTCCTTTTTTAACGGCTTTTTTAAACGCATCATAAGTGTCGACTTTTACTGTATTCTCTGCCCTGAAATTCAACGCCTTTGCATAGATATTTTCCTGAATTTCATCGAGTAAGTTTTCTATATATTCATCAACTCCTTCAATAGAGGTTACGTTTTTCTCAAGAGTATCGCGGCGGGCAATTTCCACTGTTCCATTTTCGAGGTCACGGGGTCCGATTGCAATTCGTACCGGCACACCTTTTAATTCGTACTCGGCAAATTTCCAACCCGGTTTCCGGTTGTCTTTATCATCGTACCGAACCGAAATTCCCTTGACTTTCAGTTTTGAAACAATTTCGTTTACTTTTTCCGAGATTGCTGCCAGCTGCTCCTCATTACGATAAATGGGAACTATTACAACCTGATATGGAGCCAATTTTGGGGGAAGCACCAGCCCCTTATCGTCGGAGTGAGCCATTATTAATGCTCCCATTAAACGAGTAGAAACGCCCCACGATGTTGCCCACACATAATCTTCAGTTCCCTCTTTGCTTGCAAATTTTACATCGAAAGCTTTGGCGAAATTTTGCCCTAAAAAGTGCGATGTTCCCGACTGCAACGCTTTTCCATCTTGCATTAAAGCCTCGATGGTATAGGTTTCTAACGCACCGGCAAATCGCTCGTTATCGGTTTTTGTTCCTTTTATTACAGGCAGTGCCATAAAATTTTCGGCAAAATCGGCATAAACATTAATCATCTGTTTTGTTTCGTCAATTGCTTCTTGTTTGGTTGCGTGTGCCGTGTGTCCTTCTTGCCATAAAAATTCGGCAGTACGCAAAAACAGACGGGTACGCATCTCCCAACGCACAACATTTGCCCACTGGTTAATTAATATTGGTAAATCTCTATACGACTGAATCCAGTTTTTATATGTATTCCAGATAATGGTTTCCGAAGTTGGTCGAACAATAAGTTCCTCTTCGAGTTTTGCATCGGGGTCAACCATTACACCACCATTTACCTCATCGTTTTTTAAACGGTAATGCGTTACCACTGCACACTCTTTTGCAAATCCCTCGACGTGCGATGCCTCTTTACTAAAAAACGATTTCGGAATAAATAACGGGAAATAAGCATTTTCGTGCCCGGTTTCTTTAAACATTCGGTCTAATTCGGCTTGCATTTTCTCCCATATTGCATAACCGTAGGGTTTAATAACCATACTTCCACGTACTGCCGAGTTTTCGGCAAGGTCGGCCTTAATTACCAGATCTTGATACCACTGTGAATAATTCTCGCTTCGCGATGTTAATACTTTCGCCATTTCTTTAATTTTGGTATAGATTTTGCTAAATCATATTAAATTTTGAGATTACAAATTAAGTAATTATTATTGACATTAATTAAAGGGAGGACGAGATATGAAATCAAGATTAACATTATTTAGCGCACTACTTTTTTTACTGGGTGGATGCACAACCGGTAGCTACACTACAGGTTCATACTCCGATGATATTTATTTCAATCCGTCTGATGTACCACCACCAATTGTAGTAACAAAACAAAAAGCTCAACCTACAAAAACAGAAAAAGTTATTATCAGTCAGACCGAGCAAAATCCTGACGGCTCAACTACAATGAACAACTACATATTCGACAATACAGATGCCGATGCGGTTGCATATAATATGGATCAAATGGAGTTGGAAGACAGCGATACTACTGTGTATTACGACGATGATGATTTACAATATGTAATTAATAACTACTACGATGGCGACGATCTAGATTATGCTTACAGAATCAGACGTTTCCACAATCCATATTTTTACGATCCTTTTTATTGGGATAGCTGGTATTACGATCCCTATTATTATTCACCCTTTTCGTTCTCGTTTAGTTGTGGATGGGGAGGTTACCCTTATTATGGCTGGGGTGGTGGTTACTGGGGAGGCTATTATCCTCCATACTGGGGAGGTTATCCACCATACTGGGGAGGCTATCCTCCTTACTATCCCGGATATCCTGTATATCCGGTCTACCCGGTTTATCCCAGTGAAGGTTACACATATGGACAAAGAAGATCGACAGGAACTACCGTTGCAAGGAACGATGGTCGAAGATCGACATCGGGATCAATTGCAAACAATAGTTTGGCAAGAAATAAAAGTGGAAGCAGTACAGTTTCTGCCTCTTCAAGAAGATCTACTTCACGGTCGGGAGTAAGCAACAGTTCCGGAAGAAACAATACAAAAGCTGCTTCAACCAAAGTATTAACAGAACGGAGAAGGAGCACCGGCTATATACGCCCTGCAGAAACAAGAAAAAGTGCAAATACAAACAGGTCGAAAAATTATGCACGTTCAGGCAGTTCTCACCGAAGCACCGTCTCTTCGCGCACACAAAAATACTCTCGTCCGGGGTCTACTTCCAGTGGAAGAAGTTACACTCGGCCAAGTACAAGTTCGTATGCAAGAAATAGCTACTCGAAACCAAGGGTTATTAACAAAAGCGGCACCTCTTCAAAATCGAGATATGTAAGCCCGAGATCGACTTCGAGCTACAACAAATCATACAGAACCAGTTCAACATACAGCAGAAGTTCAAGTAGCGGACGCTCATCGAGAAGCTACAGAGCTCCTTCATCATCGTCATCACGTTCTCGTTCAAGTTCAAGCTATCGTTCATCTCCATCGCGTAGCAGCAGTAGCAGTTACCGGAGCAGCGGAAGCAGTTACCGGAGCAGCGGATCGTCATATTCGGGTGGTTCAAGAAGTTCAGGCAGCAGAGGTGGTGGTGGAACAAGATCATCTTCGGGAAGGAGATAGATTACAACACTCATCGTATTATATTAACTAAAATTATTTTATCATGAAACGATATTTTATTCTATTCATAATAACTATTCTAATGCCATTTTTTATTCAGGCACAAGATTTAGCCGATGCTTTACGCTTCTCGCAACTTCAAACACAGGGGACAGCACGAGCCGGCGCAATGGGAAATGCATTTGGAGCATTGGGTGGCGATTTCACATCGGTTAGTATTAATCCGGCAGGCATCGGATTGTATCGTTCCGACGAAGTTACAATCACTCCAAAATCGAGTCATACACGAACAGAAAGTTCGTACTGGAATTCGGGAGCTGAAGATACAGACTATAAATTCACACTCAATAATTTTAGTTATGTTTCAGCAATTCCGGCTTCGTCGGGGAGTGAACTGGGACTGATAAGCATTAATCTGGGAATTGGCTACAACCGTCTAAAAGAGTTTAATAGCAATGCATTTGCAATTGGAAATAATATAAATGGATCGTACCTCGACTACTTTGCCGACAATGCAAACCGTGGTATTTGGTCGGATCATTACGAAGAGCTGGCTTGGAAAACAGATGTTCTTTTAAAAGATGAAAATACGGGTGAATACTGGCACGACATTCAGGATGCCGGTTATGGACAAAACCAACGCAAATCGATATCGAAAAGTGGTTCGATTGACGAATATTCGTTTGCTGTTGGCGTGAACTTTAACCATAAACTGTATTTGGGAGCTTCGTTTGGAATGACAAACGTATATTACCGCGAATCGACAACCATTTACGAAAACGATGCTCAGGAAAATATTCCCTATTTAAGCAACTTTACCTTTAATAGCTATTTAAAAACTTACGGGTACGGAAATAATTTTAAATTCGGATTAATTTATAAACCCGTACAGGCAATCAGGCTGGGAGTCTCAATACATACACCTACCTGGTACAGGCTGCACGATTCGTTTGAAACGTCGATGCAAAGCTCACTCACTTACGACGACGGTTCGGGAAACTACAACGAGCGTTCGCCTCTTAACTATTACGACTACCGGCTGGAAACTCCTTTAAGAACAACTTTCAGCGGAGCTTTTGTAATTGCAAAAAAAGGGTTAATTAGTATTGATTATGAGCTAATAAATTATGGCATGGCAAAACTCCGAAATGGTGGCGATGGGTACAACTTCAACCAGGAGAATATCGACATTTCTGAAGCTTATAAAACTTCTGGAAATTTAAGAGTTGGTGGAGAGCTGTTAATCAGCAAAGCAATTAGTTTACGCGGAGGATACGAATATCAGCAGTCGGCATTTAATACAAATGCATTTGGAGCTGCACAACCAAATTCGAATGCGAACTTAATGGTTTATTCAGGGGGATTAGGATTTAAATCAGGTCTGTTTTTTGCCGATATTGCCTACCGATATTCAACTATAAATTATTACGATTATCCTTACTCAACTCCGGTTTCTGAAGATTTTCCCGCTCCTAAAATAATAAGTTTTAAAGCCATTAAAAACGATGTGCTTTTAACTATTGGGTACAAGTTTTAAAAAAAGATAAGTCCACTTTAGACAAAACACGGAGTCACTTCATAATCTGTATTGGTTCAATATTTAAACGTAATTTTAAGAAAGTATAGAACATACCTCCCACGTTCGATAAAAAGCGGGAAAAGAATATATAAATTAAGATAGACAATTAGCAGATGAAAAATAGCAGGTGCTGCAAAAACCTGTTTTTAGCCAAATCTCAAATAAAACACTATGGACTAAAAGCACCATAGTTTTATACGATGAATGAAATTCATTCTTTATTCAAAATCTCAAATCGTTAATCATCATTCGACATTCACTCTCTAGATTTTTTAGAAGCTAAAGCAAGATGCACTAAAGTGCATAGTTTTAACTCTCATTGTAACCAATAAAT
>WGCT01000323.1 GCA_015493625.1 Draconibacterium sp.
GAACAAAGATTATTTTTTTGGTTGCAGCCGTTGCTTTTATTGCATCGTCGTGTATGCAGGACCCGGGGGAGAAAGAGGAAAAAAGAGAGTATAAAAAGCTGATTGAACGCGATTTTGGGAATAGTGTTGAAGAGGGATTATTGACGAAAGCCGAAAATTATTATCCTCCACGCGAAGATATTATTAATGCAATTTCGACCCAAACGATAGAGATTCCCGATTCGAATTATTGGTATTACGACGATTTTGACGGAATTCGAGTTCCATATTGTATTACAATCGATGCAGTTAATTTCTATACCCATATAATCGATTCGTTGAATGAAAACAAAACAGCAAATTTTTTAATAACAGCCGAGTTTAAATATAAAGCAGAAGTCTCGTTTCAGAAAATTTATTACTCTCCAGCGAGAAATAATCAGGGAGAAACTGTTACTCCGGAACGTTTTGAGTCGGTGTATGTTGTGCATATGTATATTTCCTGGAAAGATTACTGTGGCGCACTCTGTGGTACAACTATAAGCCGGGAACGCATTGTTATTTTTAACGAAGAGGGAGAACTGGTTAAAGTCTTTCTCGATGGGGTTGCCCCGTGAATGATGTCGTAGCACGATAAAGCTCAATTCGATTTTTTTCAGAAAAATTGTCAGGTTTTTCCCTTTTGTGCGTCTGTGTTTATAAATATTTAAACACTTTCGACAATGAAACAACTGATATGCCCAATTTCAAAAGAGCGGATTAACGAACAAATTACCCGCTTAAATGCTTTCCTCGGAATTTTATTAATTGTACTCGGGTTTGCTTTTAATCTGCCTTTGCTTTTTGTTTTTCTGTTAATCGATTTTTTTATCAGAGCTTTTACTTCTATCTCTTTCAGTCCCGTTAGTTATCTCAGTCATAGAGTTGTAAACTGTTTGCATTTAAGGGAGAAAAAAATAGATAAAGCACCAAAAATATTTGCTGCCCGGTTGGGATTTGCATTTGTGTTGGCAACAGTGCTGTTCTATTTTTTTAATTTGAAAACGGCTGCATTTGTTACTGCCGGGATATTTGTGTTTTTCGCAACCCTCGAGTTTGCGCTTGCAGTTTGTGTTGGCTGTATTCTTTACACTTATGTTGTTCTTCCGTTTTATAAAAAATAGGGTATACCAATTGTTTTATACTTTTTCGAAAATCTATTTTAGATTTTTTGTTACGGCATTTAAAAGTGTTTTATTGTGGTCGGCACTGTATTCCCAAAACATAACACCTGCCAGCCCTTTACTTTTAATGTAATTTATTTTATACGCAATAGATTCTTCATCATCAAACGAAATAAAAGTTTTTGTTTCGGCATTCCATAAATAGGGTGCTTTTGCATTTTCGTCCCAAAAACGAACAAAGCCGTTTGCATTAATATTCTTGTAAAAATTTACATAATCAATTCCCATTCCTACCGTTTCGGCCTTTCGAAAAAGAATTTGTTTCCCGTTGCTTTGAACACCCTTCCAAATTCGGCCATAAAAAGGGATCCCCAGATTTATTCTGTTTGCAGGGAATCCTGCATTTATGTGTATTTGTACTGCATTTACAACGCTGTTCATATCCATCTCGGGGTGTGCCGACGACTTAAAATTACTATGATGTCCGGTTGTTTTGTGCAATCCATTATAAAAATCATAGGTCATAATATTTAAAAAATCGATATAATTATAAATCTCGCCAAGTTCGGTATTTTTTACATAATTTTTGTCGGCACCGGTTGCAATGGTCAGTAAATAGTGTCTGTTTTTATTCTCTTTCTGTGCCAGTAAATTTAACTCTTCGCGAACGGCTTTCAATAGTAATGTAAAATTGTGTATATCTTCGGGGCGGAAGGTGTTTCCTGCTCCCGGCTGATTTGGATATTCCCAGTCGAGGTCGATGCCGTCAATTTTATATTTCTGAACAAAATTGGCACAGCTTTTTGCAAATTTAAATCGCGATTTTTCGTTAAGTGCCGCATCGGAAAATCCTTTCGACCAACTCCAGCCTCCCACCGAAACTAAAACGTTCAGATCAGAATTTTTAGCTTTTAAACTGTTAAGAGCATCAATATCTTTCGGAGTCAGATTTTTCCCGTCGATTTTTGTTGTATCGAAAACCACTTCGCCGTTAACAATATTTGCAAAAGCGTAGTTTATATGCGTTATTCCCGAAACATCGATGGTCGTAAAATCGAAATTGCGATATCCGGCAACATAAGCCACAACATTGTACCGCTTTTCAGCAGCAGGTTTTGAACTTTTTATTGTTTTTTTATGCGATTGGTAATGACATCCTCCAAACAAAAAAATCACCAGCGTGACAAATAAAACCGGTTTGTACCTAATTTTCCAACTCATTTTCTTAAAATTTAATTCCAAAAATTTCATTTCATTAATGTGAGCAAAAGTATGACTCTCGTCTGTTAACTTCATAAAATAGTTTAAAAAAGTACAAAC